>JAIVGV010000017.1 GCA_020201365.1 Acidobacteriota bacterium | reverse complement strand
CTCCAGGAGATGCAGTGGGATTTCGGCAAGAACGTCTGCCAGCTCGCGGAGTTCGACAGCTACCGCGAGGCGAAGGATGACGTGCGCCGCCGCGGCGGGGTCGGCGCCGACTGCAAGTGCGGGTGAGCCTTCGACGGCTCACGCCAGTCACCTCGGACGTAAGCGCGCCACACACTTCACGACCGTAGGGGCAGGGCTTGTCCCTGCCCGCATCGCGCGCCAGCGCGATAGCAACCTCACAATGACACACAACGAACGAGACGACCCTTACCGTCGTCGCAACAGCCTACGCCTTCCTAACTTCGACTACTCCGCAAGCCGCGTCTATTTCGTCACCATCGTCACCGGCGAAAGAAAGCCCGTCTTTCTTGATCGCCGCTTGGCTGATGCGGTCGTCGAATGCCTGCTTCAGGTCAGACAACACACCGGCTGCAAAGTCTATTGCTACTGCCTCATGCCCGATCACTTCCACGCGCTCGTCGGCGTCGGCGACTCCGGCAAGTCGCTCGGCAAGATTTGCGGGGCGTTTAAGAGTTTGACGACGCGCGCCTACTGGCGGCGATCAGGAGAAGGCAGGCTGTGGCAGAGGCAGTTCTACGACCACCTCGTCCGCAACGAGTCGGACTTCTTCGAGACGTTGGATTACATCAGGATGAATCCGGTGAGGAAGGCGCTGGCTCTAACGCCGGAAGACTGGGCTTACACGGGTCAGCCGGACAGGCTTTGACTCCGCGCGTCCGCGCGTGCGGGCAGGGACAAGCCCTGCCCCTACCATCTCATTCGGCGTGTCGCGCCGCCGGTCAGACTTGAAGCGCTAATTCAGTGAGCCAGCGCGTTCCAGACGAAGGCGAGCGCCTGCTCGCTGCGCGCGTTGAGGAAAGACCAGCCGTGATCGCCGGGGGCGAGCGCGAACTCGTGACGGACGCCGAGCTCCGTGAGCGTCGCGTCGAGCTTCTGGTTGCCGCCCTGGAAGCCGTAGCGGTCGTGGTCGCCGACGTCGAAGTAGATTTTCAGACTCTTGATCGCGGCGGCGTTCGCGCGCGCGAGCTGGAGCGGGTTGTTGGTTTGGAAGTACGCGAGGTCGGGCGGCGCGCCGAAGAGTTTGGTGGCGAGCATGTAGCGGTAGCCCGCGCGGCGGTCGCCCGCGTCGGTCGGCTGCGCGGGCAGCTCGTCGAAGAGCGCGGCGCTGTGCGCGGCGACCGCCGAGAACAGCTCCGGGTGCTTGAACGCGATGAGCAGCGCGCCGTAGCCGCCCATCGAGATGCCTTCGATGACGCGCGACGCGGGCTTCGCCGTCGTGCGGTAATTCTTGTCCACGAACGGCAGGAAGTCTTTGACGATGGCGTCCTCGTAGCGCGCTCCGTCCTTCGCGTTCAGGTAAAAACTGTTCGCGCCGTAGGGCATCGCGACGATGAAGTCGCCGACCTTCCCCGCCGCGCGCAGCTCTTCGAGGCGCGCCTGCATCCCTTCGATCTCCCAACTGCGCTCGTCGTTGTTGAGCCCGTGCAGGAAGACGACGACCGGGTAGCGCTGCGTCTTCTTCAAGTCGTAGGACGCGGGCAGGGAGATCGCGCAGCGAACTTTTTGACCGAGCGAAGGCGAGTCGAACTCCGTGTACTCGACGCGCCCCTTCGCCGCGGCAGCCTGCGGACTCGGCGTCGCGCCGGGCTGCGACTGCGACGAAGCGCACGCCGCGAGCGCGAAGACGAGCGCGAGCGCGGCGGCGGCGAGACGCGCGTTCTTCAACATTCGTCCTTTCGCCATCTCTACTCCTGCCGCGTCGGGTGCGTGGGGAAGTGGTTGAGACCGAGGCGCGCGGCTGAGCGGTCGGTCTCGTCTATGATCGCCGCCGCGTTGATCGCCGCCGCGATGCAGATCGTCTCGCTGATCTCCTCCTTGGTCGCGCCGAGCGCGAGCGCCTTCCTCATGTGCCCGTCGAGACACCCCTCGCACTTGGCGACGAGCGACGCGGCAATCGAGATCAGCTCCTGAATTTTGGGGTCGAGGATCCGCCGCTCCGGCGTGTAGTACAGCTCCTTGTAGTACGCGCCGTAAACCTTCTTCATGCGCGGCTCGAGCATCGAGTAGGAGGACGGCGCGGCTTCCCCCGCCACGGGGATCACGACGCCCGACTGATCGTCCACGACCGACGGCGCGTTCTCGATCTTCGCCGCTTCGCCAGCGCCCGCGCCGTTGTTCGACGCCGCCGCGCCGTCGCTAACGGACGGCGCGGCGGTCGAAACCTGCGGCTCCTGCTTAACGCTCTTCTCGTCCATCAACATTTCTCCCGCGTGTCGCCCGGATGCATAGAGAGCGCGCGCGTTAAGACAGCTTGAGCCGCTCGGTGTGCGTGCGGTCGCCGTAGTGGAACTTGATGTCCACGTTCTTGCCCGACTTGCCGACCCAGACTTCGAGCTGCGGCGCGACCGGCGCGCCCTTGTCGAACTTCACGGTCTTCTGCGCGACGACCTTCGCGCCCGCGGGCGTCTCGACGAAAACGTCGCCCGCCTTCAGGAACGTCCCGCCGGTCTCCGCGGGCGTGAACGATTCGAGGGCGATTGCCATGTCCTTGTTCGCCTTCGCGTCGCGCGGCGTGATCACGAAGGCGTAGTCGCCGGGCGCGAGCTTCTGCCCGTCCCACTCGGCGGGGACGGCGAGGTGCAGGTGCGCGATGGGCCAGGCGCGCCCCGCGTAGTAGCCGTTGTTGCGCGGGTCGAGCCCGGTCTCGATGTAGCCGAAGGTCGCCTCGCCCCACGGCAGGTTCAGGTAGCGCACCTGCACGGCGTCCTTCGTCTTGCCGTAGTCTGCCGACGCCGTCTGGATGGTCGTCAGCTTGCGCTTGTCAACTTTCGGCGCAGCCATCTGGTTCGACTCCTGCGCCGCGGCGACGACGGCGAGCGCGAAGAGGAAGGTTAGAGAGACTGCGAGCGAGGTGACTCTGTTCTTAAACATCCCGGAATTCTCCTCTCGAAAATTTCGCCCGTAGCGGGCGGGCGGTCAGCTTTGTGAACTGATACGAGCGCGGGCGCGCGTCTGTTTCAACGCGGGCTGTTATCTTCCAACGCGCCCAAGAAATCCGTCAACGCCTTCAGGTACTCGTCCGGCGCGGCGTCGAACGCCCGACCGTGCGTCGCCGCGGGGACGACGAGCTTGCGCTTCGCGGGGTTCTGCGCGGCGGCGTAGAGCGGCTCTAAGACGGTCGCGTTCGGCATCCGGCGGTCGTTGCCCGATCCGATGAAGAGGATCGGCTGCCGAATCTTTCGCACCGCCGCGAGCGGATCGAAGTCTGAGACGCGGAAGCCCATGCGCCACGCCGTGAAATTTATCAACAGCGGCGCGAACGGGAAAGTCGGCACGGGCATGAACGTCGCGACGTGGTGCCGCGCCGTGTCCGCGAACGACGTGAAGCTCGACTCGGAGATGATCCCCGCGAGCCTGTCATCGTTCTGTAATTCCGCCGCCGCCAGCAGCGTCGCCGCCGCGCCCATCGAGACGCCGAACAGGACGATCCTGTTCTGCGGCTCGCGCGCTTCCGCGAACTTCGTGGCGGCCTCCACGTCGCGCCGCTCGTAGTAGCCGACGGACGAAAACTCGCCCGCGCTCTTCCCGTGCCGCCGCATGTCGTAGAGCAGCACGCCGTAGCCCTCTTGCCACAGCCTCACGCCCCGATCAAGCGTCTCGTAGCGCGAGCGGAAGAGCCCGTGCGTCATCACGACCGTCAGGTGATGCGTCCGCGAGGGCAGATACCAGCCCGACAGCTTGATGCCGTCCGAGGAGTTGAAAGTCACGTCCTCGAACTGCGCGCCCTGTGCGGCTGGCGTGTCCGTGCGCGCGCGCTCGTCCGGGCGCGTCCCCGCCTTCGTGATCGCGAAGCTCAGCAGCCACGGCAGCACGAGGAAGGCGATCAGAGCCAACGCGACGACCACGCCAGCAACTTTGCGCAACACCCTGCGACCTGACGAACGCGACGGGCGCGCGCCACGTTCCGCTTCGCGCGTTGCGCGCGAAGCTTCCTCTCCGCGCGCTTCGACGAGCGCCGCGTCGCCCAAGTCGTTGCCCGCGACGACGACGCCCGCGCGATCTTCGTCGCCGGCGTCGCCGCGCTCCTCTTCACGCACGACGGGCGCGCGCGCTCCCGCGTCGCCCGCCTGCGGGTCTTCGATCTTGCGCAGAGAGAGCCACGCGCAGAGCGTGAGCCCGACGCTCAGGAGCGCGACGCCGAAGAGCCCCCAGCCCTGATACGCGCGCGCGCCCGCGACGACCGCCGCCGCGATGCCGAGCTGCGAAGAGGCGTTTCTGAGCGCGACGTAGCGCGCCCGCTCCGCAGGCGTGACGAGTTCCGTAATCAACGCTTGCAGCGGGGCGATCCGCAGCGCCGCGAGGAAAGCCGTCGCGCCGATGACGAAGAGCAGGAGCGCGCCGCGGTTGAACGTCGGCACGAGAAAAGCGAACAGCGCCATCCACAGGCTGCCCCACACCGCCACGCGCCGCTTGCCCGCGCGATCCGCGAGCGCGCCGCCGAGCGCGCCGCCGACCACGGCGCCCGCGCCCGCCGCCGCATAGACGAACGCGACCTCCGAAGCCTTCTCTTGGAAAGCGTCGGAGAGCCACGTCGCGAGATACGTCGTCAGGCAGATCAAACCGCCGGAGACGAAGAACGCTGAGAAGATCCCGCGCCGCGTCGAGCGCGTCCGCATCGCGAGCCGCCACAGCGACACCCCTCCCGCGCCGCCCTCGGACTCCGACGCGCGCGCGCCGTACATGTCGTGCGCGTCGCGGACTTCGCTGCGCTTGTGCGCGTCGCCGTCGCGAACGATTGCGTCTTCGCCGCGCCCGCGCGTGTCGTCTTGTCGCGTGTCGCGCGTCACGAGCGGGAATCGCCGGACGAGCAGCGCGGCACAGGCGACGAGCGCGGCGGTGGCGACGAAGACGACGCGCCAGCCCGCGCGCCCCGCGAGCCAAGTGCCGACGGGGACGCCGAGGACGGGCGCGAGGAAGTAGCTCACCGCGACGCCGCTCATCTGCTTGCCCCGGCGCGCGTAAGAGGAAGCGTCCGCGAGCGCGGCGATGACGAGCGCGGAGACTAACCCGCCCGCGAGCCCCGCGACCGCGCGCCCCGCCCAGAAGACCGCCACGTTCGGCGCGAGCGCCGCGATCAGGTTCGCCGCGACGAAGAGCGCCGCCGCGAGGGGAAGCCACGCCGCCGGGCGCACGCGGCGCGCGCGTCTTCCGAGCAGCAGCGCGACGCACGCCGCCGCGACCGAATAGACCGTGACGCTCGCCGCGACGCGCGTCTTCGCCGCGCCGAGCCCGGCGGCGACCTCCGGCGCGATCGCCGCGACCACCTGCGAGTCAACGAGCGCGGCGAACATCAGCAGCGACGCCGCGACCGCCGCGAGCCGCAGTGAGCCGGAGAGCGCGTCGTCGGGCGCGCGCTCGTCGCTTCGTGTGGCGTGAGTCGTCATCGAGAGCTGGTCGGGCGGTCGGAAAGAAGATCGAACGGGGAAGCGCGCAGCATCTTCGCCCGCCGCCGGGGGCTTGTCAACGCGCGGGAGTTTCCCGTAGCTTGTGCGGACGCCGATGCAGAAAACTATCCGCTGGCGCTGGGGCGTCGTCGCGGCCGCGCTGCTGGCTGTCGTCTCGCTCGTCCCGCAAGCTGCGCTGTGCCGCGCGCGCGGGCGCGAGTGGCGCGGCGCGTATGCGTACTTCTACAGCGACGAGCCCGCCTACGCCGCCTACCTCAACGCGCTCATCGAAGGGCGACCGCGCCGCAACGACCCCTACACCGGCGCGGACGACTCGACCGGCGCGCCGCCGCACGAGTCGCTCTTCTCGATCCAGTTCCTCCCGGCCTACCTGCTCGCCGTCCCCGCGCGCGCGCTTCGTCTCTCCGCCGGGACGGTCTTCATCCTGCTCATGCCGCTCGTCGCGATGCTCTGCTCGCTGGCGATCTACTACGTCGGCGCGCTCGTCGCGCGCGACGAGCGCGCGGCTTGCGCCGCGGTCTTCGTCGCGCTCTGCCTCGGCATCGTCGTCTCCGGCGACGGCTTCATATCGGAGTGGCTGCGCGGCGACCCCGGCTACGTCTTCCTGCCGTTCCTGCGCCGCTACGTGCCCGGCGTCCCGCTCGTCTTCTTCTTCGCCTACTGCGCCGCGCTCCTGCGCGCGCTCACGGACTCGACGCCGCGCGCGCGCAACGTCTCGGCGCTCGCCGCGGGCTTACTCTTCGCCGCGCTCGTCTATTCCTACTTCTACCACTGGACGGCAGCCGCCGCGATCACAGCCCTCTTCGGCGCGCTCCACCTGCTCGCGCGCCCCGAAGAGCGGCGCGGCGCGGCGCGCTCCCTCGTCATCATCGGTTCCATCGCCGCCGTCTCGCTCGTGCCCTACCTCCTGCTCGTCTCGCGCCGCGCGCCCTCGACCGACACGGCGCAGGCGCTCGCGCGCACGCACGCGCCCGACCTCCTGCGCGGCGTCGAACTGCTCGCCGCGCTCACGCTCGCCGCGCTCGCCGTCGCCGCGCGCCGCCGCCGGATCAACCCGCGCGACCGCGCTTGTCTCTTCACAGCCGCGCTCGCCGTCTCCGTCCTCGCCGTCTTCAACCAGCAGGTCTTGACGGGTCTCTCGCTCCAGCCGATGCACTACGAGCAGTACGTCGGCAACTACGTCGCGCTCCTCGCCGCCACACTCGCCGCGACGCTCATCTGGCAGGGGCGCGCGCGCGTTCGTCTTGTCCCGCACAAGCTCTGGGTTCCGGTCGCCCTCTTCGCGCTCGCTTGGGGGCTCGGCGAGACGGTCTCGACGACGCGCGCTTACGCGGCGCAGAACGCGCGGCACGACGACTGGCTCGCCGTCGCGCGCCGCCTCGACGCGCTCGCGCGCAACGCGCCGCGCGGCGCGACCGCAGAGCCGCACCCGGTCGTCTTCAACCCCGACGACTTCCGCATGGATCACGTCCCGGCGGAGAGCGCGTGCGCCGTCGTCTGGGCTCCGCACATGTTCACCTTCGCCGACGTCAGCCGCGCGGAAAGCCGCGCGCGCGTCTTCCAGTTCCTACACTTCTCCGGCGTCGCGCCCGCCGCGTTCGCCGCCGAAGGGCGCGATCAAGCCTTCCTGCAGTTCTCGCTCTTCGGCTGGGAGCGCGCGAACCCGCGCCTCGCCGTCGAGTTCCACCCCGTCACCGTCCAAGAGATCGCCGACGCGCAAAGCGACTACGCGCGCTACGTCGCCGCGCTCGGACAGAACTCAAGACCGCCGCGCCCCGTCATCAACTTCGTCGTCGCCTCCGACGATCAGCCCTTCAGCCGCGCCAACCTCGAACGCTTCTACACGCTCACTCCGATAGAGCGCGTCGGCATCCACACGATCTACCGCGCGACCGTGAAGCAGCCTTGAGCGGTCGGCGCGCGCGCGTAAAGGGCGGGCGCGACTTCCCGCGTCGAGACGCCTCTTCTATTTTCGCGCCGGATGCCGCCCGCGCGGCTCTCCGTTTGCGTCTGACGACGGTAGGTCGAGCCTCGCGCGAGATTTGTGACCGGAAGGGTGACGCCTTAATGGGACGGGAGCAGGATTTCGAGACGCCCCCGGAGGGAGGGCGCGGCTCTGCGCCGCCGCTGTTCGACGAACGTTCGGCTCGCGCGGCGCACCAGGTCGTCCCGCTCGCGGCGGTCGGGTCGGGTTGGCGCGCGCGCTTCGGCGCGTGGCGCGGCTCGCTCGCCGGACTCGCCGCGCGCCCGTGGCTCTTGCTCATGGCGCTGCTCGTCGCCGCGCTCGTCGGCGCGACGACTTACGGCTACCTCTCGCACCGCGGCGCGCACGGCGCGCCGCCCGCCGCCGCAAGCGGCGAGACCCCCGCGCGCACCAACACGCAAGCCGTCAACCGCAACGAGGGCGACAGGACGGAGGCGACGCGCGGCGCGGAGAGCGCGCAGACCGCAGACGACACGCGCGCACCGGCTGGCGACGAGCCGCCCGCCGCGACCGATCGCGCCGCGACGCCCGCCGCCGCGGGCGTCGAGCGCGCACCTCGCCACGCCCGCACGCGACGCGCCTTCAGACCACGCGCGGGCGGCGGCGCGCGCCTCGTCTCGGTCATCCACTAGCGCCGCCCGCGTCCGCCAGCCTCCGCACCGCGTCGAGCGTGTCTATCTCTTCGACCGACTTGTCGTCGCGCAACCTCAGGATGCGCGGGAAGCGCAGCGCGTAGCCGCTCTTGTGCCGCTTCGACTCCTGCACGCGGTCGAACGTCACTTCCAGAACGATCTTCGGCTCGACGACGCGGACGCGACCGTGCGCGAACTCCTGCAAGGTGTGCGCGCGGAACCACTCGGTCAGCTCGGCCAGCTCGGCGTCCGTCAGACCCGAATAGGCTTTGCCGACGTTGAGCAGTTCCGCGTCGTCCGCGGAGCGACGCACGGCGAAGGTGTAATCGGAGAGCAGATTCCTGCGCTTGCCGTGACCGACCTCGACCGCTGTGACGACCACGTCGAGCGTGGCGAGCGCTCGTTTGAGCTTCAGCCACTCGCGCCCGCGCTTGCCCGGCTTGTAGGTCGAGCGCGGGTCTTTGATCATGAGCCCCTCGTTGCCCCGCGCGCGCGCCGCGTCGAACTCGGCGTCGAGATCGTTCGCGTCGCGCACGAGCTTCGCGACCGAGAGGCGCAGCGTGCCGACGTTCTCCTCCGCCGCGCTTTCGTCTGCCTTCGCGATCAAACTTTCGAGCACGCGGCGGCGCTCCGAGAGCGGCTCGTCGAACATGACGCGAGCGTCGGCGTAGAGCAGATCGTAGGCGACGAAGACGACTGGGATTTCGGCGAGCAGTTCGTCCGAGACGGTCTTGCGACCGAGCCGCTTCTGAAGCTCCGCGAACGGCAAGATTTGCGCGCCGCGCGCGGGCAGGATTTCGCCGTCGAGGATCGCGGAGGTCGGCAAACCCTTCAGCGGCGCGACGAGTTCGGGGAAGCGGTGCGTCACCTCGTCGAGCGTGCGCGTGTAGAGCGCGACGCGCCCCCGTTCGACGTGCGCCTGCCCGCGTATGCCGTCGAACTTGTCCTCGACGTAGAACTCCGCGGGCATCGTGCGCGCGACATCCGCCGTGTCTGCGGCGGCGGTGGCGAGCATGAACTTGATCGGGTGGAAGAGGCGCATCGAGACGCCCGCGAGGTCGCCCCGGCGCGCGCGCAACGCCGCCTCGCCGATGTCGCCGACGAGCATGTTGACGCGCGCCACTTCCGCGAGCGGGCGCTCGAAGGCGCGCGCCACGGCGTCCTCGACCAAGCCCTCCTGCAAGCCGATGCGGAGATCGCCGATCAGAAGTTTGACGAGGTACTTCGCTTCGGGCGGCGTCGCGCGGCGCAGCGCTTCGACGAGCACCTCACGTTTGTTCTTCGTCCCGCGCGTCTCGCTTAAACGTTCGATCAGGCTCTCGACTTCGGCGAGCGTGAACGTCGGCTTCACGCTCGCGCCCCGCCCGCTCTCCGCAAACGCTTCTTCCGCGACCTCGCCCGAATCGCCGAGGCGGACGTAGCGCGGGCGCAGGTTCTCTACGTCCAACCCCGTGACTTCCGAGATCGCGTCGCGCAGCATCCCGCCGCCGACGTTCGTCGTGCGCGCGTCGTTCAGGGCGAACTGGTGACCGGCGCAGTAGCGCGCGGCGCGCACGAGGTCTGCGTCCGCGAGCGTGTGGAAGTACGCGCCCAGGAGCCGCGCCTTCTCCAGCTTCTTCGTCGTCGCGGCGACTCCATCCGCCACGCGCGCGAACGCTTCGAGCGTACCGTTCGTCTGCGCTACAGAAACTTTTTTAGTGCGAGCCATCGATCATTCATGACGTCGTCACGTCTTCATCAGCCCCGACGCGACGCGGACGGCTTCGTGCTCTTCGGGCGCGCCGAAGACGTCCGGGTGGATGACGCGGGCGAGTATCTCCGCGCCGCGGACGACGCGGGGACCGGGTCGGCTGAAATACGATGTCGCGTCCGCCGCCCAGACCTCGCCCGCGCGCACGGCGGAGAGGTCGTGCCAGCAGGAGGGGAGTCGCGCCGCGCCGAGCGCGCGCAGCGTGTCCTCTTTGTAGTAGCCGCAGGGCGCGAGGACGATGCGTTCGGGGTCATAGGCGCGCACCTCCTCGTCGGTCGTCGTCGTCGAAGGTCGCCCGGCGCGACCGAAACTCGCGTCGCCTCCGGCGAAGGCGATCTGTTCGGGAACCCAGTGACCGGGGATGAACGGGGGCTCCAACCATTCGAGGACGAGCGTGCGCGGGCGAGTGCGTGTTTCGGTGAGCGCGAGGGCGAGCGCGTCGAGGCGCGTGGTGAGTTCGGCGACGAGTTTGATCGCCCCGGCGTCCCGGCTGGTGAGTGAGCCGACGGTGCGGACGTTCGAGAAGATGTCGCGGATGGTGTTCGGCTCAAGCGAGACGACTCGCGCGTCCGCGTCTAAGACGCGCGCCGCCGCCCGCTCGACCGTCTTGTAGCTGACGGCGCAGACGTCGCAGAGTTCCTGCGTGAGGATGAGATCGGGTTTGAGTGCGCGCAAAAGTTCTTCGTCGAGATCGTAAATCGAGCCGTGACCGTCGAGCTGCGCGCGGACGGCGTGATCAATTTCGGCGCCCGTCATCGTCTGGTGCGAGATGCGGCTCGCGGTCAGGACGGGCTTGCCGACGACTTCGGGCGGGTAGTCGCACTCGTGCGTGACGCCGACGAGCGCGTCGGCGAGACCGAGCGCGCAGACGATCTCGGTCGCCGAAGGCAGCAGCGAGACGATGCGCGGCGCGTTACTCATCCGATCACCTCTCAGCGTGGGCTTGAGTTGTGAGGTTCGCGCGGCGGGCGCGCGGCTGTCAAGAAGGCGCGCGCGCCGCGCTGGTCTTTGTGTGCGCCCGCGCGGGCGCGTACAATCGTGTGCGCCAGTGAAGCTCGCGGGGAATGGCGATCAAGTGGGAGGAGCTTTGATGGACGACAAGCCGACGAACCTGCCGCGGACACAGCCGAACGGCGAGCCTCTGAAGCCGATCACCGACGTGATGCTGGATCGGCGCGCGACGCAGCACTTTTTGCCGGACGAGGTGCCGGAGAAGTATTTGAACGCGATCCTCGAACTCGCGTCGGAAGCGCCTTCGGGCTACAACCTGCAGCCGTGGCGCTTCGTCGTCGTGCGCGGCGAGGAGAACCGTAAAAAGCTTCAGTCGGTCGCGTTCAAACAGCCGAAGATCGCGGAGGCTCCGGTCGTCGTCATCGCGGTCGGGATGAAGGAGGAGTGGAGGCGCACGGCGGACGAGGTTTTCCGCGAAGGCGCACGGCGCGGCGCGGGGAGCATCGAGAAGTGGGAGCAGTACCGCGACGGCGCGTTCCAATTTTTAGACGGGATGCAGCAGATGCCGGTGTGGGTGAACCGCCACACGATGATCGCGTTCACGGCGATGATGCTCGCGGCGGAGGCTTACGGCTTCGACACCGCGCCGATGGAGGGCTTCGACGCCGAGGGCGTGAAGCGCGAGTTCGGCATCCCGGAAGAGGGCGAGGTCGTCGCGCTGCTCGCCATCGGACGCGCCGAGGGCGAGGAGAAGCCGCACCCCGGTCGCTTCGAGCTCTCGCGCGTCGTGTTCGCGGAGCGGTTCGGGGAAGCGTGGGAGAGCAACGATGAACGATGAACGCGTAACGATGAAGTAAACCCGATTTGCTTTCACTCCATCGTCCATCGTTCCTGCTTCATCGTTCTCCTTTGGAGTTGAGTCATGTCCGAGCAAGCTGAGTCGCGTTTCGGCGGGGTGGTGGATCACGTCGCGGTCAAGTGTGAGGACTTGCGGCGCGGCGTGAGGGAGTACGAGCGCATCGGCTTCCGTCTCGAAACCATGTACGACGACTGGGCGATGATGCGCGACGCGCGGGGCTTCGGGCTCGCGCTCCTGCCGCCCGCGTCGAAGCACCCGCCGCACCTGGGCTTGCGCGTCGAGTCGCGCGAGGAGCTGGAGGAGTTCGCGCGGCGCGAGGGGCGACCCGTGAAAGAGCACCGCGACCGCACGGTCTCTTTTTACACGAAGGGCGCGGGCGGGCAGGTGGTCGAGGTGATCTACTACCCGCCGGACTACGGCGTTGAAAAAGAAGTCCAAAGTCCAACGCCCGAAGTCTAAAGTCTGCGGGCGACGGCCCGCGCGCTTTCGACACCGGACTTCAGAATTTTTATGACTCTGCTTTTTCTCGAATCGGTGGGGACGACGGAGCTGCTGCTGATCCTCGTCGTGGCGCTGATCATCTTCGGACCGCGCAAACTCCCCGAGTTGAGCCGCTCGCTCGGCAAGGGCTTGAGCGAGTTCAAGCGCGCGTCGGACGAGTTCAAGCGGACGTGGGAGCGGGAGGTCAACCTCGAATCCTACGAGCGCGAGCGACAGGTGACGGACGCGATGCTCCCGCCCGACGCCGCGCCCGACGCCAGCGCGAACACGATTGCGCCGCCCGCGCTCACGCCTCAGGCGGCGAACGACGACGCCCAAGCGGTCGCGCGCGGCGCGGAAGTCCCGGCGGGCGACGCGGGCGCTTCGTCGGACGCGGTCGAGCCCGCGCCGCAGTCGCCGCACAAGGCGGACTGGGTCTAAAGTCGCCGCCGCCGCGAGCCGCACCCGGCAGCCGCACGACCGATGGCATCCACACTCTTAGAGGGCAGACGCGAGGACGACGGAGACGACCGCGAGTCGCTGCTCGGCGGTCAGATGTCTTTCCTCGAACACCTGGACGAGTTGCGCCGACGCCTCATCCGCTCCGTCGCCTTCGTCTTCGTCGCCTTCTTCGCCTGCTGGTTCGTCTCCAACTACATCTACAACTTCCTCGCGCGCCCCGTCAGAGTCGCGCTCGCGGAGGCGCAGCGGCGGCAACTGCCGCTCGGCGGCTTGACGGGCAACGAGGCGGTCGCGCCCTTAAGCGCCGCGAAGGAGGGGGACACGGGTCGCTACGTCTTCGCGGAGACGACGAAGCTCGGCGCGAGCGTGATCCCCGCGGGCGCGTCCGTCACGGCGAAAGTTGCGCGCGACCAGCAGGGGCAGCTCGGGCTCTTCACGGACGAGCCGCTCTACGCCGGAAACGTCATCATCCCGAAGGGCGTGCGCCTGCCGTTTGACCTGAACACGCCGTCGGACGCGCTGCCCGGAATCGACGACCGGCTCGTCGTCAACACGGCGATGGAGCCCTTCTCGCTCTACGTCAAGGTCTCGCTCTACGCGGCGCTCTGCCTCTCAGTCCCCTTCCTGCTCTGGCAGATCTGGGCGTTCGTCTCGCCCGGACTCTACCCGCACGAGCGCGGCTACGCGCTCCCCTTCATCCTGCTCTCGACGGTCGCCTTCGTCCTCGGCGCGGCGTTCGCCTACAAGGTCATCTTCCCTCCGGCGGCAGCCTACCTGCTCGGACTCGGACAGGACTTCCGCCTGCTCCTCAAAGCCGACGACTACTTCGACTTCATCATCCTCATCATGCTCGGCATGGGGCTCGTCTTCCAGATGCCCGCGATCACATACGTGCTGGCTCGGATCGGCATCGTCACGGCGGGCTGGCTCGTGCGCGTCTGGAAGGTCTCGCTCATCGTCATCCTCGTCGCCGCCGCCGTCCTCTCGCCCACCAACGACGTCCCCAACATGATGCTCTTCGCCGCGCCGATGCT
>JAIVGV010000175.1 GCA_020201365.1 Acidobacteriota bacterium | reverse complement strand
GTCCGTTCGTGCGCGCCGCGCCGTCGTTCGCGACGCGCGCGATGCCCGCCGCGCCTGCCGTATTCCTGTTCGTCGCGCCGCCCGTCGCGCCCGTCGCGCTCGCGCTCGTCGTGTTCGCCGCGCCGACAGCCGCGCCCGCCGCGTCGCGCTGCGCCGCGGGCTGCGGGGCTTGCGCCGCGGCTTCGCCCGCGCGCCGACGCAGACCGCTGATCGCCTGCAGCGCCGTCATCACCGTGAGCCCGACGAGGAAGCTGATGACGACGAGGTACGCGAGCCGCTCGCGCGAGAAGCGGCGCGACGCGTGCTCGATAGCCGACTCGACCGCCGAGAGGCGCGCCTCGAGCGGCGCGGTCAGCTCTGCGGCGGCGGCGGGCTCAAGGCGCACGAGCGCGGTCTGCGGCGCGGGCGGGAGTTGTGCGGCGGCGGCGGCGGCTGGCGGCAGATCGAGCGGCGCGGCGTTCGCGTCGGCGAGTTCCCTGCCCGCGACCCTCAGCTCGGAGACGTTGTTGCGTCGCGGCGTCTCGATCAAGTCCCAGACGAACTTCTGCCCCTGCCTGTCAATGCTGCGCTCCGGCGGGCGCACGAGCGGGTTGAAGTTGAAAGAGCCGCCCCGCAACTCCACCGCGGCGTAGAGCGCCTCGACGCCGCGCAAGGAGCCGAGCTGCGCGTCAACGAGCTGCCCGTCCTCGAAGAAGAAAGTGCCGGGCGCGTCCGGGTACTCGATCTGCAACCGACCCGACTTGCGCTGCGCCCGCAGCGTCCTGATCAGATCGGGCAGCGGGCGGTCGTCCAGGTGTCCCGTCAGGACGACGAACTGACTGCGTTCCACGTTTTCCAAAGCTTCACTTCCCCGCACGCTAAGATCGCCGCGACCGGTGTCACGGCGCGAAGTAGAAACCGAAGTTGATCCAGCCGCGCACGCTCGCCGGGTGACCCTCCGAGTAGTAAGGCATGAACGTCGCGCGGCGCGCGGCGTCTTCCGCCGCCTGCCGGATCGCGGGCGCCCCGCCCTCCGCCCGCGCCTCGACGACGCGCCCGGTCGGATCGACGACGACGTCCACAGAGATCGTGACGGGCTTCTCCAGCCGCTTGCCCGCGACGGGCGACGCGGCGGACGGCAGCCAAGTCGCGCGGTCGTTGAGCACGCCGAGGCTCACCGCGCGCGCCTGAGCGTGCGCGACGCGCTCGCCCTCGCGCGGCTTCGCGCCGCCCGGCGGCGACGCGAGATCGCCGGTCTCGCCTTTAACCGCCCCGCGCTGAGCCGCCTCACGCCGCCGCGCCGTGTCCGCTCGGCGCAGGCCGCTCTCCTCTTCGTTGCCGCCCGCCTTCGCGGGTTCGGCGTCCGTCGCCGGGGCGGGCGCTTCCGCGCCGCGCCGGTCGTCGAGCAGGTAGTAGGTGATGCGCCGCTTCGTGATCTCGAACGGCTCGTACTCGATCCGGCCTTCCCCGACGACGGCCAACGAGGCGGTCATCTTCACCCAGTTGCCGAACGAGTCGAACTCGTAAGCGTAGGCGGCGCGGCTAAGCGTCGCGCCGCGCGCGTCGCGCACGACCGTCTCCGAGAGGTTGCCCTGCGCGTCGTAGCTGTGAAACTCGCGCCCCGAAGGCGCCGAGACGACCGGGTAAGTCTCGTTCTCCGCGCGCCGCCCCGTCTCGTCGTAGAGCGTGCGCTCCAACACCGAGCGCGACTTCTCGACGAGCGCGTCGCCCCGCCGCTCGACGCGGGCGACCTCCGTCTCGACGCGCCGCACGGGGCCTTTCAGCCCGTCGCGCTCGCGCGTGCTGTCGAGGAAGACGACCGGCGCGCGCGCGCCCGGCGCGGCTTCGGCGCGGCGTCGGTGGCTGTTCTGCGCAGACGCCGACGCGCAGGCGCAGAGGAGCGCGAGCGCGACGTGGGGGAGCGGCTTTCTCTTCAGGCAGATCACGGCAGGAAAATCTCGCGAGCCGGGCGGCAAAATTGTTCGCGCGGAATCTACCACGAAATAGTGAGCTTGGGTAGTGTGCCGCGCCCACTATCTTGTGGCTGAGAATAAAAGTACTGAGTGCTGAGTGCTGAGCGAAAAGCAAAAGCACTTGCTCCGCGCCCCACGCTTTTTCTCAGTACTCAGTACTCAGCACTCAGTACTTTCCTTATTTCGCGTCGGGCGGGACGGCTGAGGAGTTGCCGTTCAGGTAGCGGTCGAACCAGTAGAGCTGCCAGTTCATGCTCTCGACGAGGTGGCGGGGCTCGCCCGTGCGCGTGAGGTTGTGGTTCTCGCGCGGGAAGATGACGAACTCTGCCGGGACGCCGAAGTGCTTGAGCGCGCGGAACCACTGCTCGCCCTGCTCGAGCGGCACGCGGTAGTCGTTGTCCGAGTGCAGGATGAGGATCGGCGTCTTGACGTTTCGCGCGTACTTGAGCGGCGACCGATCCCAGTAGAGATCAAACTTCTCGAAGATGTCCCCGCCGAAGTCGTCGGCGTGCCCGTACGCGCCGTCGCGCGTGCCGTCGTCGGAGATGAAGTTGACGACGCTGCGCAGCGTCACCGCCGCCTTGAAGATGTTGGTGTGACCGACGATCCAGTTGGTCATGAAGCCGCCGTAAGAGCCGCCGGTGACGCCCAGCCGCTCGCGATCGACCCACTGATACTTTTGCAGCGCCGCCTCGACGCCGTTCATCACGTCCACGTAGTCCTTGCCGCCCCACTCGCCCTCGATGCCGCGCTCGAACTTCTGACCGTAGCCGGTCGAGCCGCGCGGGTTGGTGAAGAGCACCGCGTACCCTCGCGCCGCGTAAACCTGAAACTCCTGATACCAGTCCACGCCGTACTGACCGGCGGGTCCGCCGTGCACGCTCAGGATCATCGGGTACTTGCGCCCCTCGCGCCAGCCGAGCGGCTTGACGAAGAAGCCGTCCACGTCCCACCCGTCCGCGCCCTTGTAGGTGAAGCGCTCCACGTCCGCGAGCTGCAACTGCGACCAGAGGCGCTGATTCAAGTGCGTCAACTGTCTTTCATTCCGCGCGCCGATGTCGGCGACGTAGAGGTCGTCCAGATGCTTGAAGTCGTTGGCGGTGTAAACGAGCTCGCGCGCCTCGTCGTTCACGTCCATGTTGCGCACGGCGCGCGCGCCCGTCGTCAACTGCCGCACGTCGCCGCCCGCCACGTCCACGCGGAAGAGCTGGTACTCGCCTTTCACGCCCGTCTCGAAGAGGATCGCGCGCCCCGCCTCAGCCCAGGTGACGTTCGTCGGGATGAGATCGAGCGCGCGCGCGGCGAGGCGCGACGGCGCGCCGCCCGTCGAAGGCGCGAGCCAGATTTTCGGGTGGTCGCGCTCGTGCACGACGCCGGTAAACGCGATCAGCTTGCCGTCGGGCGACCAGCGGGGCGAGGCGTCCTCCTCGTCGTGATCGGAAATGCGCGTGGGCGCGCCCGTGCCGTCGGCGTTGGCGACCCAGACGTCCGTGTTGCGGCTCTCGTCGAACGCCTTGCCCGTGCGGTCGGAGACGAAGGCGATGCGGCGCCCGTCGGGAGACCACTGCGGGTCTGTGTCGTTCCAGTCGTCGCCCGAAGTGATCTGCTTCGCGGCTCCGCTCGGGACGTCAACGACGAAGAGGTGGCTCCGGCGGTCGTCGAACCAGCCCGTGTCGTTGAACTTGTAGGACGGGTGCTTGGAGTGGCGCACGTCGGACGAAGGCGGTCGCACGGCGCTCGCGCCTGTGC
>JAIVGV010000292.1 GCA_020201365.1 Acidobacteriota bacterium | reverse complement strand
CCGACCGGGGCGGTCGTCAGGCGCGACTGCACGAAGCAGGGCTCCTGCCTCTACGAGGAGCGGGTCGCGCGTCAACCCGAAGGGCTGGCGGGGCTCGTGCTCGCGGAACTCCGGACTGATGCGCTCGTCGCAAGCGCCGCCGCCGCGTCAGTCGCCCCGCCCGACGTGCGCGCACGCACGTCTGACCCGCCGCGCCTGCCGTTCCAACCCATCGCGCTCAATCTCAACGGGCGGATCATCTATCACCAGAACAGCGCGCTGATGTTCCAGGATGCCGCGCGCGTAATGCCGCACTTCGTCAGCGTCGCGGCGGAGATGGCTGCCGCGCGGGAGGGCTCGCGGGTTTACTCGGACGAGGAAGGCGAGCGCTGGTTCGCGGCTTACGCGCCCGTGCGCGATCTCGAGCTCTCGGTCGCGGTCGCGGCGGACGAGACGGCTGCGACCGCCGCGTTGCGGCGCGAGGGGCGGATCTACGTCGCGCTCTCCGTGCTGCTCGCGCTCGCCGTCGTCGGTCTCGTCTTGGCGCGCGAGGTGCGCGCCTCGCGGCGGATCGAGCGCATCGCGCGCGCGGCGCGCGAGGTCGCCGAAGGGAACTTGGACAAGCGGCTCGAAGTCGGCGAGCACGACCGCGCGCGCGCGATCGCGGACAGTTTTAATCTGATGACGGAGCGCCTGCGCGAGCACGTGAGGCGCGAGGCGGAGGGGCGGCAGTTTCAGGCGTTCATGCGGCTCTCCGCGATGCTGACGCACGATCTGAAGAACGCCATCGCGGGGCTCTCGATGCTCGTGGCGAACATGGAGCGGAAGTTCGACGACGAGAGGTTCCGCGCCGACGCGGTCGCGTCGTTGCGCGAGGCGACGGAGAAGCTGCGCGGGATCGTCGCGCGCCTGAACAAGCCCGTCGAGACGCTGAGCGGCGAGTTCCGCAGCGCGCTCAAGCCGACGGACCTCTCGGCGCTCGTGCGCCGCGTGGTCGAAGAGACGGCGGGGCAGCAGTCGTTCCACGAGATCGAGTTGCGCGTGCCGGACTCGCTCGAAGCCGTCGTTGACGCGGAGCGGATCGAGCGCGTCGTCGAGAACCTCTTGATCAACGCGCTCGAAGCGATGGGGGCGAAGGCGGGCAGGCTCACCGTCGAGGCGGGGCGCGCGGAGGGCGGGCGCGTCTTCGTCGCGGTGGCGGACACGGGGGCGGGCGTGAGCGAAGAGTTCATCCGCACGAAGATGTTCCGCCCGTTCGCGACGACGAAGAAGCAGGGGCTCGGACTCGGACTCTACACCTGCCGCGAGGTGGTCGAGGCGCACGGCGGCGAGATCGAGGTGGAATCAAGGGAAGGCTCTGGCACGCGCTTCCGCGTCGTGCTACCATCGCGCCCTGTCTCACTCCCGCGCGCCGCCAGCGAACAACTCAGAACGAACGAGCAAGGTCTCGATGGGCGAGCAAAACTCTAACGAACGCGCGACGGTGTTGGTCGTGGACGACGACCGCGTGCTCAGGCGTCAGCTCTACTGGGCTCTGGAAGCCGAGCACGACGTCGTCGAAGCGGAGACGCGCAAGGATGCGGTCGAGCGTCTGCGCGCGGGCGGCGTTGACGTCGTCATCTCCGACCTGCACCTGCCGCCAGACCTCGACGGCATCACCGAGGGCTTGGGCGTGATCGAGGCGGCGCGCGCGTTGCGCCCGGCGGTGCCCGTCGTCGTCATCACGGGGAGCAACGCCAAAGAGGTCGCGCTCGAAGCCGTGCGCTGCGGCGCTTACGGCTTCTTCGAAAAGCCGTTCGCCGAAGGCGAGGTCGCGCACATCGTCCGGCAGGCGGCGCGCGTGCGCCGGCTCGAAGCCGAAAACGCGCGGCTGCACGACCACGTCGCCGGGCGCGACGGCTTCGGGCGGCTCATCGGGACGAGCGAGGCGCTGGCGCGCGTGGTGCGGCAGGCGCGCGCCGTCGCCGACACGAGCGCGACCGTGCTGCTCGCGGGCGAGAACGGGACGGGCAAGGAGGTCTTGGCGCGCGCCATCCACGAGGAGAGCCCGCGTCGCGACGCGCCTTTCGTCGCGGTGAGCTGCGCGGCGCTGCCCGAGACGCTGATCGAGTCGGAGCTGTTCGGTCACGAGCGCGGCGCGTTCTCCGGCGCGATCAGTGCGAAGCGCGGGCGCTTCGAGCTCGCCGACGGCGGCACGCTCTTCCTCGACGAGATCGGGGAGCTGACGCAAGCCGTGCAGGTGAAGCTGCTGCGCGTCGTGCAGGACAGAAAATTCGAGCGGCTCGGCGGCGAGAAGACTCTAACGGTTGACGTGCGGCTCATCACGGCGTCGAACCGCGATCTCGAAAAGGAGGTGAAGGCGGGTCGCTTCAGGGAAGATTTGTTCTACCGCCTGAACGTCGTGCCGCTCACGCTCCCGCCGCTGCGCGAGCGCCGCGAAGACATCCCCGTGCTCGCCGCGCACTTCGCCGCGCGCGCCGCCGAGAAGCACAGCCGCGCCGTCCCTTCGCTCTCTCGCGATCTGATCGAGGCGCTCTGCGAGTACGACTTTCCGGGCAACGTGCGCGAGCTGGAAAATCTGATCGAGCGGCTCGTCGTGCTCTCGACCGCGCCGCGGCTCGGCACGGAGCACCTGCCCGAAAAGATGCTGCTCGTCGCGCCGGAAGCGGACGACGCGGCGCGCGCCATCTCGCCCGACGAGACGACGCTCGAAGGCGCGACCGTCGCGCTGCGCCGCCGACTCGTCGCCGACGCGCTGCGCGCGGAGAACGGCAACCGCGCCGCCGCCGCGCGCCGCCTCGGCATCAGCCGCTCCTACCTCCACCGCCTCATCACGGAACTCGCCGTCAACGACAAGGACGCGAAGGGCTGAGCCGACCGCCCGCCCCGTCAACACAGATCGCCGAAAAGCGATCCGCGCGTCGCGCGTCCACTTTTGTTCACACCCCGCCCGCCTTCGCCGTCCACTCCTGTGCACACTTAATCGTCTCCTCCCCGCCCGCCATTTCTCATTCCTTAGCAAATTCGGCGAAGTCGCGAGCGCGCCGCGCGTGGCACGTGCGTTGCCAAAGCGTGGAAGGTGTGGAAGCGGTTAGAGAAGTTTTGACAACGAAGAGTGGCGGCGTTCGAGTCGCACGGACGGGTCGCCGCGTCGGGCGTCGGCGGTGTCGCGGGCGAGGAGCTGGCAGTAGTGAAGACGAAAGTTCTGATCGTTGACGACGACGCCGCCCTGCGGCAGCAGCTCTACTGGATGCTGTGCGACGACTACGACGTGGTCACCGCGCACGATCTCCAGTCGGCGATGCGCGGCGCGATGATCTACGAGCCGCAGATCGCCATCCTCGATCTGCACCTGCCGCCCGCCGCCGACACGCCGGAGGTCGGGCTCCACATCCTCGAATACCTGAAGGAGCACACCCCGGCGGCGAAAGTCCTCGTCGTCAGCTCCGACGGCGGGATGAGGTCGGCTTGCGTGCGGCGCGGCGCGGACGCCTTCCTGAGCAAGCCCTTCGAAGCCGAGTCGCTGCTCACGACCGTGCGCCGCACGACCATCGCCGCGCGCCTCGGCGAGATATAGGCGGGGACACAGAGGGCGCGAGAAAAGTTTTCACCCCAGCCCGCCGAACAGTTCTTTGAGTTCTCACGAGTTCCTCTCGTCCCTCCTTCAAACGAGAGGTCGCCGACGCTCCTCGCGCGGTTTCCCTTCGCCGCTTCGATGGAGCACGAAGCCCCCGTTTCCTACACTGACTCGACCCAGAGTCGCGGGGGCTTCTTTAATTTTAGCGACGGGTGACGAGTAAGCACGGCTTTACTCGTCACCCGTCACTCGTCACTCGTCACCCCTTCACGTATAATAGTTTCACGGAAGAAACGCGCCCGCAGCGCCCGTTTTCGGCGTCGGTCGGCGCGCGCTGTCGTTCCGCGAGACTGTGATGAAGTTCCTCCACATCGCCGACATCCACCTCGGCTGCCGCCGCTACAACCTCGACGCGCGCACCAAAGACTTCGCGCGCGCGTGGCTCGACGTCGTGCACGACCACGCGATCAAGAACCGCGTGGACTTCGTGCTCATCTGCGGCGACTTCTTCAACGCGCGGAGGGTCGAGCCCGAGGCGATGAACCACGCCGTCGCGGGGCTCGAGGCGCTGCGCGAGGCGGGGATTCCGGTCGTCGCCATCGAGGGCAACCACGATCAGCACGAGGCGGATTCCGTCAGCCGCTTCTCGTGGATGCGCTCGCTCTCGCGCTGGGGTTTCCTCATGCTGCTTGAGCCCGACACGGGCGACGGATTCAAACTCGTGCCGTGGGACGAAGAGGAGCGCCGCGGCTCTTACGTTGACATCGCGGGCGCGCGCATCTTCGGCACGCACTGGTTCGGCACGAGCACGAACGCCGCCGTGCCGCTGCTCGTTGACGCGCTGCGCGACGCGCGCTCCGAAAGTCTCTTCCACGTCCTCATGCTGCACACCGACGTCGAGGGGCAGTTGAACCGCCCGAACATCCCCGCGCTCTCGGTCGAGCGGATGAAGGAGTTGCGCGGGCTCGTCGAATACGTCGCGCTCGGTCACACGCACAAGCGCTTCGAGATCGAGGGCTGGGCTTTTAACCCCGGCTCGCTCGAAGCCGTCTCGATTGACGAGTACCGCGAGGAGCGCGGGCTCTACCTCGTCGAGGTCTCCGGCGACAAACAGATCACGGCGCGGCACCTGCGCGACTACACGCAGCGCCCCTTCCAGCGGCTCAACTTCGACGTCTCCGGCGCGGAGGACGCCGACAAGGTTCACGAAGGCGCGATGGAGACGGTGCGGCGAGAGGCGCGCACGTTCGACGCGGAAACCGACAAGCTCGCGCCGATCATCGAGATCAACCTGCGCGGTCATCTGGGCTTCAAAAACTCTCTGCTCGACATCGCGCGGATGCGGCGCGAAGCGCGTGAGGCGACGGGCGCGCTGCACGTGCTGGTGACGAATCGGAGCGTCCCCGTCGAGTACGCCGTCGCCGAGGGGCTCGACACGGAGGCTTCGCGCCACGCGCGCGAGAGGCGCATCGTCGAGGATTTGATCGCGCGCGACGCGCGCTTCCGCAACCGCGCGCCGCAGATGGCGTCGCTCATCCTCGAAGCCAAGCGACTCGCCCTCGAAGACAAGTCGCCCGAAGAGATTCTCGCGCTCATCGAGCAGCAGCTCGACGCCGACGCGGAAGCGAAACAAGACGACGCGACCGCGCAACCGGAACTGGTTGCCACCGCCACCGCACTTCAAGCCCTCGAACGAAACGCGGAAGCGAAAGTGTGAACGATGAACGACGGACGGAAAGTAATTGTCTTCCGTTCGTCGTTCATCGTTCACACTTCATCGTTCCTCCCATGTCAGAAGCTCTCGACAAGGTGCGCGGCGTGCGCGAGCTGCCGCTGTTCCCGCTGCCGATGGTGCTCTTCCCCGGCGTGCCGCTGCCGCTGCACGTCTTCGAGGAGCGCTACCGGCGGCTGCTCGCCGACGTGCGCGTGACGAACAACCTGTTCGGTCTGCCGTTCTTCGACGAGGCGGAGAGCGTCGAGGGCAGACCCGCCGTCGGGCACGTCGGCTGCGCGGCGGAGGTCGTCGAGGTGCAGCCGCTCGAAGACGGGCGCTCGAACATCCTGACGGTCGGGCTCGTGCGCTACCGGCTCGCCGAGTACGTCGAAGCGGGCGGGCCGTACCTCGTCGGTCGCGTCGAGTTCTTCGAGGACGAGGAGGAGGACGGGGAGTTGCTCGCGCGGCGCGCGCGCGAGGTGACGGAAGTCTTCGAGCGCATCGCGCGCGCCGTGCGCACGCTGAACGACGACCGCGCCGCGCTCCCCGACCTGCCCGAAGCCGAGCCGGAGCGCCTGTCGTTTCTCGTCGCCGCCGCGATGGAGATGGACAACGAGATCAAGCAGGAGCTGCTGGAACTGCGCTCCGGCGCGGAACGGCTCGCGCGCCTGCGTCGGCTGCTCGCGCAGGTCGTCGCGGGCTACGAGGAGCGCGCCCGGATGCACAAGCTCGCCAAGGGCAACGGTCACGCCGGGCGCAAGATCGGCCCCGGCGAATGACGACCGCTTTGCTCGATCCCGGCGCATGACGACCGACGGCAAAACTCTCATCACCGTCCGCCTGCTCCTCTTCGGCGCGGCGCGCGAAGCCGCGGGCGCGGGCGCGCTCGATCTCGAGGTGCGCGCGCCCGCGACCGCCGCGAGCGTCTTCGAGGCGGCGCTTGAGAGATACCCGGCGCTGCGCCGCTTCGGTCGCTCGCTGCTCGTCGCGGTCAACGAGGAATACGCCGCGCCGGGGCGGGAGGTGCGCGCGGACGACGAGGTCGCGATCTTCCCGCCCGTGAGCGGCGGCGCCGGGGGCGACGCGGCGACGAAGACGGACGAGGCGGCGGGGGACGACTCGCAGGACTTCTTCGAGCTGACGACCGCGCCGATTGACGTCGGCGAGGTCGCGCGCCGCGTCGTCCCGCCCCGCTGCGGCGCGACCGTCACGCTCGACGGCTACGTGCGCGAGTGGACGCGCGGGCGGCGCACGCTCTATCTGGTTTACGAGGCTTACGCGCCGATGGCTCTCGCCGAGATGCGGCGGCTGGGGCGGGAGGCGCACGCGCGTTTCCGCGTCGCGCACGTCGGCATCGTCCACCGCACGGGTCGCTTGGAGATCGGCGAGACCTCGGTCGTCATTTCCGTGAGCGCGCCGCACCGGCGGGCGGCGTTCGAGGCGTGCGAGTGGGCGATCCGCGAGCTGAAGCGCACCGTCCCCGTCTGGAAGAAGGAGTTTTACGAGGACGGCGAGGTGTGGATCGAGGGCGAGGGCGCGGCTGCGGCGGGCGACGCCGCCGACTGAGCGAGCCGCCAGCCGCGGCAGCCCGCCCGCGCCGTGTTAATGAACGGCGCGCCCGCGCGTTAAGTAGCTGGCGGCGGCCATGAACACGATGAACAGACGGAGAACGAGCTTCGCCCTCGCGCTGATCTTCGCCGCCGCGTGCGCCGCGTCGTGCGGCGGCGGGCGCCAGTCGGCGCAGGACGACCGACCGCCGCTCGTGCCCGAACACATGCGCGACGACATCAACGGCAGGTGGGTGCGCGTGCCCGCGGCGGACGGCAAGACAGAGCCGATCAGTTGGGTCTTCGATCCCAGCGAGCCGAGGCAGCTCGACATCCTCGAACAGAAGGTGGAGGGCGACGCAGCCACCTTCCTCATACAGATGCAGACGCACACGGGCCCGCGCGCGCGCAACCCGCGCAGCCTCTCCGGTCAACTCCGCGTCCACTACCGGCTCGAGTCCGGCTTGGTGCTGCGCGAGTGGCAGATCGACGAGGTCGAGAACGTCTCCTTCAGGTACGTCAACGAGCCGAAGCCCGACGCGAACGCCAACGCGACCAACGCGAACGGGAACTCCGACGCGAAGGCGAATGCCAGCGACAACCACGGCGCGAACGACAAAACGAAAGCGAACGGGAACGCGCCCGCGAGTCCGGCACGATAGGCGCGAGAAAACGGACGGTTTCGAGTTGAAAGCCTCGCAGGCTGTGAAGCGTGCGAGGCTTTTCCCTTAGCCGCGTTCTGCCGCCGGGGTTAGACGGCGACCTCGGCGGTCTCCTCCTCGGTCGAAGGGTCAACGAGCGAGGCGCTCGTCACCTTGTCGCCGCCGTCGGTCTTAATGAGCCGCACCCCCTGCGCGCCGCGACCCGTCTTGCGAATCTCGCTCGCCTCGATGCGGATCAGTTTGCCCTGCTTGGTGATGATCATCATCTCCGAGTCGTCGTCCACGGGGAAGACGGCGACGACCTTGCCGGTCTTCTCCGTCGTCTTCATGTTGATGACGCCCTTGCCGCCGCGCGACTGCAGGCGGTAGGTCGAGATCGGCGTCTGCTTGCCGAAGCCGCACTCGCTCACGGACAGCATCCGCTCCGAGTCGTCCGGCGAGACGGCGCACAACGAGACGACGTAGTCGTCCTTGCGGAGATCGACGCCGCGCACGCCCCGCGTGGCGCGCCCCATCGGGCGCACGTCGTCCTCGTCGAAGCGGATCGCCAAGCCGTTGTGCGTGGCGATGAAGATGCGTTTCTTGCCGTCGGTCAGAACCACGTCGAGCAGTTCGTCGCCTTCGTCAATGTTGATGGCGTTGATGCCGTTCGTGCGAATGTTCTGAAACTCGGAGAGGGCGGTCTTCTTGATCACGCCTTTGCGCGTGACGAGCATGACGTAGCGCCCCTCGGAGAACTCTTTGACGGGCACGACGCCCGCGAGCCTGCGCGCCGAAGGGATGTTGATGAGGTTCACGATGGCCTTGCCGCGCGCCGAGGGCATCGCGTCCGGTATCTCGTGGACTTTGAGCTTATAGACCTGCCCGTCGTCCGTGAAGATCATCAGGTAGGAGTGGGTCGAGGCGATGAAGAGGTGCTCGACGTAGTCCTCGTTCTTCGCCGCGGCTCCGGCGCGCCCCTTGCCGCCGCGCCCCTGCCGGTGGTAGGTCGTGACGGGCGTGCGCTTGACGTAGCCGTTCTTCGTCACCGTGATCGCCACGTCCTCGTCGGCGATCAGGTCTTCGATTGACAGCTCGACGCCCTCGTCCACGATCTGCGTGCGCCGCTCGTCGCCGAAATCTTTTTTGACCTCTTCCAACTCCT
Organism: Acidobacteriota bacterium; assembly: GCA_020201365.1. Classification (GTDB taxonomy): domain Bacteria; phylum Acidobacteriota; class Blastocatellia; order Pyrinomonadales; family Pyrinomonadaceae; genus JAIVGV01. The sequence continues at coordinate 5,025 of JAIVGV010000292.1, read as the reverse complement.
TGACGATGACGCGCCGGAGCGCCTGCTCGTTCGAGAGAATCTCTTCGAGCTCGGCGATCAGCTTGATGATCTGTTCGTACTCGTCAATGATCTTCTGCCGCTCCAAAGCCGAGAGCCGACGCAGTTGCAGATCGAGGATCGCCTGCGCCTGCTGCTCGGAGAACTCGAGCCGCTTGATCACCTTTTGCAGCTTCGAGACGAACCCGGCGAGGGTGAGATCGCCGGGGACGCCCTTCCAGTTCTTCGTCTGCGCCATCGCGCGGAAGTCGCCCGTGAGCCACGCACGCGCTTCGTCAACCGACGAGGCGTTGCGGATCAAAGGGATGATGTAGTCGAGCGCGTCGATCGCCTTGTTCAAGCCTTCGAGGATGTGCGCGCGCGCGCGCGCCTTCCTGAGATCGTACTCGGTGCGGCGGCGCACGACCTCGCGCCGGAAGTCTATGAAGGCTTCCAGCATCTCTTTGAGCGTGAGCACGCGCGGCTGACCGTTCAGGATCGAGAGGTTGATGACGCCGAACGAGGACTGCATCGGCGTCAGCTTGTAGAGCTTGTTCAGGACGACCTGCGGCACGGCGTCGCGCTTGAGTTCGACGACGACGCGCATCCCGTTGCGATCCGACTCGTCGCGCAGATCGGCGATGCCGTCGAGCTTCTTCTCGTTGACGAGCTCGGCGATGCGCTCGATGAGGCGCGCCTTGTTCACCTGGTAGGGAATCTCCGTGATGATGATCGCGTCGCGCTCGGTCGTGCCGCGACCGATGCGATCGATGCCGGCCTTGGCGCGCATCTGGATGACGCCGCGCCCGGTGAGGTACGCCTGCTTGATGCCTTCGCGACCGTAGATGAAGCCGCCCGTGGGGAAGTCGGGACCCGGCACCATCTTCAGCAGCTCTTCCGGCTTCGTGTTCGGCTTCTTGATGAGCGCGACGGTCGCGTCAATGATCTCCGTCAGGTTGTGCGGCGGGATGTTCGTCGCCATCCCGACCGCGATGCCGCCCGAACCGTTCAGGAGCAGGTTCGGCACGCGCGTCGGCATCACCGAGGGCTCGCTCAGAGACTCGTCGTAGTTCGGGTGGAAGTCAACGGTCTCCTTCTCGATGTCGGCGAGCACCTCGGTCGTGAGTCGCGCCATGCGCGCTTCGGTGTAGCGCATCGCGGCGGCGGCGTCGCCGTCCACCGAGCCGAAGTTGCCCTGACCGTCAATGAGCGGGTAGCGCATGGAGAAGTCCTGCGCCATGCGGACGATGGTGTCGTAGACGGCGGAGTCGCCGTGCGGATGGTACTTGCCGATCACGTCGCCGACGATGCGCGCAGACTTCTTGTAAGCCTTGTTGTAGGTGTTCCCCAGCTCGTGCATCGCCCAGAGCACGCGCCGGTGGACGGGCTTGAAGCCGTCGCGCGCGTCCGGCAGCGCGCGCCCGATGATGACCGACATCGCGTAGTCGAGGTACGACCGGCGCATCTCCTCTTCGATGTTGACGTAGTTGTGATCCAGTGTTTCCATTAACAGACCTTTCCGCTACAATTCTCGTGCGGCGATGAAGCCCTTCAGCGTCGCCACGAATCAGCCCCGCCGCGCCGCGTCACACGCCGAACCGGACGAGGTTCAAGACTCAGACGAGCCGCATCGCGCGCGGGGTTCGACGACGACGGACGCCACAGTTTCGTTGGACTTTCAAGCCGTAAGGTACTCGCCCGAAGTCGCCTGAGACGGTCGGAGAGAAGTACGAGATATTGTAGCCCGAAACGGCACGTTTCGCAACACCCAACTGGCGGTAAAAACCCTGTAAAATCAAGACTTTTAGCCCGTTTTCGGGCGGCGCGCGCGAGCCCCACCGGGCACAATATGTTGGGCGCGATTCCCGCCGCCGCAAGCCCCGACGAGCGATGGACGGAGAGCGAAAAGATCGGCGTGTGAAAGGCCGTCTGCGGCTGGCGCTGCCGGTGCGCGTCGCGTGCCGCGAGGGCGCGGGTGGCGACGAGTGGAAGGAGCAGACGCGGCTCGTTGACTTGACGCCGTTCGGCGCGGGTCTTACGCTCACACGCCCCGTCGAGCCGGGGCGGCTGCTGCACCTGACGATGCCGATGCCGCGGCAGCTGCGCTGCTTCGATCACATCGAGGATCAGTACCGCATCTGGGCGCTGGTGCGCTCGATCAGGTTCGCGCCGGAGGCGAGCGGCTTCCGGCTGGGCGTGGCGTTCACGGGCAAGCACCCGCCGCAGAGCTACCTCGCGAACCCCGCGACGCGCTACGAGATCGAGCAGTCCGCAGGCGAGCGCGAGATGTGGCGCACGCGCGAGCTGGACGCGAAGCGCCACTCCGCCGTAGATCGTGAGACGCGGCTGACGCTTCCCGTGGAGGTCGTCATCGAGGTCTTGGGCGAAGGCGGCGGGATCGTCGCGAGCGAGGAGACGGTGACGGAGAACATCAGCCGACGGGGCGCGGCGATCTTCTCGTCGCTCTCGGTCGAGCGCGGGCGCTTCGTGCGTCTGCGCAGCGCGCGCTACTCGCTCGCGGTGCTCGCGGTCGTGCGCGGCTGCCGCAAGGGCGCGGACAACATCCCGCGACTCCACCTCGAATTCGTTGACCGCGAGTGGCCCCTCCAAATCCTCGAATGAGAGACGCCGCGCCTGTCTGAGATGAGCGAAAAGAGACTCGGCTTCCGTTTCCCGCGCGAGCTGCTGCTCACTGAGATCGCGCGGCGCTGCCGCGGCTGCGACGCGGCGGCGCGCATCGGTCTGACGAAGGCGGAGGCGCGCGACTACCGAGGGTTCGAGTGCGAGCAGTGCGAGCTGTGGAACGAGGACGAATTGTCTGAGCGCGACATCCCCGAATGGTGGGAGGAGCTGCGCGTGACGAGCCTCGTCGCTCTGCGCCCGCGCGCGGGCGACGGCGAGGGCGACAACTTCGAAGAGTCCGACGCGGTCGCGCGACTGAGCGACGCTTGGCGCTCCGAAGATCGCGCGGGCGTTGACGACGACGACGCGGCGCGCGGCGCGGCGGCGGGGGAAGAGTCTCCGTGACGCAGACCGGCACGGGCGTCGCCCGCAAGGGCGGCGACGACGAAGACGGTCGCGCGTGGAGTCGCGGCGCGGCGTCGGGCGAAGAGCCGTTCGTGCTGCCGCAGTGGGCGATACAGATCGTCCGCGCGGCGCTCGCCATAACCTTCCGCGTCGTCTTCCGCCTGCGCCTGACGGGCGTCGAGAACATTCCGCCAGAGGGCGGGGTCGTCATCGCCGCCAACCACCAGACCTACTTCGATCCGTTCTGGGTCAGCTCGCCCGTCAAGCGCCCCTTGCGCTTCCTCGCGTGGGACGCCGTGCTCGGCTGGTTCGCCATCGGGCGGCTGATGGGCTGGCTCGGCGCGTGGCCCCTGCAAACGCAGAAGGGCGACACGCGCGCCTACCGACGCTCGGTGCGCTGGCTGCGCGCGGGCGGCGCGCTCGTCATCTTCCCCGAAGGCGGGCGCGGCTACTCCGACGGACTCCTCCAGCCATTCAAGCCGGGCGCGACGCGACTCGCGGTCGAGACGAACACGCCCATCCTGCCCGTGACCATACGCGGCGGACACCGCGTCTGGCCCAAAGACCGGAAGTTCCCGCGCCCGGCGCGCGTCGAAGTCATTTACCACCCCGTCCTCCGACTCGACGCGCGACCCGGCGAGGACGCCCGCGCGCGCGCGCAACGCGCCAGCAAACGACTCTACGAGATCATCAGTTCGGCACTATAAGACCGTGACAGTTAAACCGTGACGGGTAACAGGTAAAAGCCAAAGCCAAAGCCGAAGGCTAACGGCTAACGTCCTCACCTGTCACCCGTCACGGTTTACGGCAGTACAAGCACGCGCATCATCGCGTCGTGAACGAGACCGTTGCTGGCGAGGATGGGGGCTTGGTAGATGCTGAAGGGTGAGCCGTCGTAGCGCGAGACGCGACCGCCCGCCTCCTCGACGAGGAGCCTTCCCGCCGCCACGTCCCAAGGGTTCAAGCCCTCCTCCCAGAAGCCCTCGAAGCGACCGGCGGCGACGTAGGCGAGATCGAGCGCCGCCGATCCGTCGCGGCGCACGCCCTGCGAGCGCATGATGAAGTTGCGGAAGTGGCGCGCGAAGTCGCCGCGGTCGCGCACGTCGTAGGGGAAGCCCGTGCAGACGAGCGCGCCGTTGAGGTCTTCGACGTCCGAGACGCGTATGCGTCGGCTGTTCAACGTCGCGCCGCCGCCGCGCTCCGCGGCGAACAACTCGTCGCGCGTCGGATCGTAGATCACCCCGATCACGATCTCGCCGTCGTGCTCCAACGCGACCGAGACGCAGAAGCAGGGGTAGCCGTGCGCGTAGTTCGTCGTCCCGTCGAGCGGGTCAACGATCCACTTGTACTCGCTCGCGCGTTCGTCGCGAGTCGCGTCGCCCGCCTCCTCCGCCAGGATCGAGTGGCGCGGGTAGTGGCTGCGTATGCGCTCGACGACGAGCCGCTCCGCCGCGAGGTCAGCCTCGGTGACGAGATCGATGTCGCCCTTGTGCGTGACGGCGAGCGACGCGCGCCCGAACCTCTCGGCGAGCACGCGCCCGGCGTCACGTGCGGTCTGGATGGCGAACTCAAGCATGAAAGGCGTGAATCGAAGATTGCTCAGGCGGCCATCGTAGAGTGTGACGCTTAGCGCACGCGCTCAACCTTGACTTTGATCGTCTTGCCATTGCCCAGGTCTGATTCCGAACTTCTCCGCCGCCGCCAGCTCTGCGTCTTCAAGAGTTTCGTGCCAAGTGTCGCCGTACAGTTCTCCGCCCTGAGACGCATAGCACAAGAGGTGGCCGTGACCATCGAACTGAATCTCCAGATCGAACGTCACTTCACGGACAGGCGTAGGCAACGGCTTGGCTGCGCCCGCAGGCAGCCAGCCGGAGTGCTGTGTGCCGCCGACGTGGGTCTTGAAACCTGAGATTCGCTTCACAACCGTCAGCATCTCGCGCCGAACAATGAAGAGTCCTCAACTCATGCGTCCTTGAGAATCGCGACGAGTTCTCGTTGAAT
>JAIVGV010000174.1 GCA_020201365.1 Acidobacteriota bacterium | reverse complement strand
GTCTTCAACGTACCTGCCGCGCGACATGACGAGTTGTTTGCCGTCGGGCGAGAGGTCGAACGTCCAGATGAGGTCGGATTTGAAGTCGGTCAACTGCACAGGCTTCCCGCCTTCGACCGGCTGGCTCCAGATGTTGGACGCGCCGCCGCTGTCTGCGACGTAGAGGATCGAGCGCCCGTCGGGCGTCCAGCGGAGCACTATCCAGATGCGCGGCGCGCCTGAGCCGGAAGTGTTTCGCGTAGTCGCCACGTCGAAGAGCTTCGAGGGCTGACCGCCTTCAGCCGGGACGAGCGCGAGCCTCCACGGCGCGCTCGTCTCACTCTGGTAGTAGCAGGCGACGAGCTTCCCGTCGGGCGAGAAGGCAGGGCACTCTGAAGGCTGATCGGTCAACTGCACGGGCTGCCCGCCGTCAATCGGCACCTTCCACAATTGCGACGCGGCCAAGTAAGCCACCCACTTGCCGTCGGGCGAACAGTGTGGCGTATGGTCGAAGACGCCGTTGGTCAACTGTTTGAGGTTGCCGCCGTCGGCGTCCGCGCGCCAGATGTTGCTCGTGCCCCCGTGCAACATATCGAAGACCATGTAACGGCCGTCGCGCGTCAGGGACGGGTAACGCTCCACATCCTCGCTGTCCGTCAGTTGCTGCTGACTGCCGCCGTCGGCGTTCATCACCCAGATGTCGGCTCTGGCGATCTTCCTCGCCACGTAGAGAATCTTGCCGCCGTTCGTCCACGCGACGCCGCAATAGCCGTCCCGCGCGCCCGGAGTCGAGGTCAGTTGCGTGGCAGCCCCCGCCCGGCCGACGGGCGCGGTCCAGACGCTCGCAAACATATCCTGCGTGATGGCGACTAGAGAGCGGGAGTCGGACGTCAGGCTGACGTTGTAGTAGCGGCTCAAGCCCTGCGTGATCTGCTGCGCCTCGCCGCCCGGGTACGACAGTCGCCATATCTGCGCGGCGTTGAAAAGTCCTCTTTTCTCCCGCGCGCTCATCAACAACCCGCCGCCGTCCGCCTCCCACGCCAGCTTCCCGAAGATGTCGTCCCAGCGCTGCGAGCTGAGCGGCCTGATCGTCCCGTCGGCGACGTTAACCCCGACGACAGTGCTGTATAAGCCGTTCGCCTCGGCATGTGTCATACCGCAGGCGATCACCTTCCCGTCCGGCGACCAGCCGGGCGCGCTGTCATAGACCGAGAAAAGGGCGGGCGCACTTGCCGAGGCCAGTTTCCGCTCGTTCGTGCCGTCGGCGTCGGCGACGACGAGCGCGCTCTCCTTCGCCCCCAACGCGCGCAGGAACGCCAGCCGCTTCCCGTCGGGCGAGAACGTCACGCTGCTGTCCACGCCCGCCAGCAGCTTCTTCGGCGTGCCGCCGAGCTTCGGCACTTGGTAGAGGACGCCCGTCGTCGCGCCCTTCTCCGCCCGGCTGTAATAGACGTAGTTGCTGTCGGGCGAGAAGTTCAGCCCGGTGTATTCCACCTCGGCGGGCGCGACCGCCTGGACGCTGCTCGTCGTCGCCACGTCTCTGACCCAGAGGCTCTGCCGCCCGCCCTCGTCCGCCGCGTAAGCCACGAACTTGCCGTCGGGCGAGATCGCCACGTTCCGCACGTTGCCCGTGCCCGTCAGGCGATCGACCTTCCCCGGCTGGAAGCGCGCGGTTGACGCGGAGCGGTCACGTTCGGCGAGCTTATACAGTCCGAAGGCGGCGGCTGCTACGCCGAGGACAACCGCAGCCAGCGCGACGACCGCCCCCGTCTTATGCCGCCTGATTTGACCGGCGAGATACTCCGCGCTTGAAGCCGAGCGCGGGGCTTCAGGCGCGGCGCTCGTCTGAGTTTGAGAAGCGCTCTGCGCGCCCGACGTGGTAGCGCCCCCGCTCTCTATTCCGCCGCTCAACATTCCGCCGCTTGTCGTCGATACCTCAGGGCGCGTCGGTTCGGTCTCGCCCCTCAGTTCTTGCAGGAGTTCTTCAAGCTCAATCGCCACGTCCTTGATCGACTGGTAGCGCCGCTCCGGGTCTTTCTGAAGACACCGCCGCACGATCCTTTGCAACTCGCCGGGCGCGCCCGGGTTCGTCTCTTTAATCTGCGGCACGGGCGCGTGCACGATCTTGTGCAGCGAGTCGAGCGCGTCCTTGCCCTCGAAGGGTCTGCGCCCCGTCGCGGCTTCGTACAGGATGCAGCCGAAGGAGAAGACGTCCGAGCGCTGGTCTATCTCGCTAACCCTGCCTTGCGCCTGCTCCGGCGACATGTAGCCGACCGTGCCCATCACGACGCCGGGCGAAGAGAGCTGCCGGATGAGCGCGGTCGCCGCCTCGCCCGCGTCGCCGTCTGCGGCGGAAGTTTTCTGCGGCTCGACGAGCTTGGCTAAACCGAAGTCCAGAATCTTCGCGTAGCCGTCGCGCGCGATCATCACGTTGTCGGGCTTGAGGTCGCGGTGGACGATCCCGGCGGCGTGCGCCTTCGCCAGCCCCTCCGCGACCTGCGCGAGGTACTTCAACAGCTTCGCGAGCGGCGCGCGCTCGCCGTGAATCATCTCGCCGAGCGTCTCGCCCTCGACGTACTCCATCGCGATGAAGTGTAAGCCGTCCGACTCGCCGATCTCGTAGATGTGCGCGACTGCCGGATGGTTGAGCTTGGCGACCGCGTAAGCCTCCTGCTCGAAGCGGCGCAGCCGACCCTCGTCGCGGCTGAAGTCTGCCGGGAGGAGCTTGACGGCGACGGGGCGGCGGCGCAGGGCGGTGTCGTGCGCGAGATAGACCTCGCCCATCCCGCCCGCGCCGAGCGGCGTGCTGATTTCGTAGCGACCGAGCGTCGTGCCGGGGGTGAGTGGCATGGCTTCGAGACCGACGCATCTATTTACATTCATCCGCCGCAAAACTCAAACACAATGTTTCCGGCGGCACGTGATAAAAAAAAGAGGCGGGCATGTCAGCGCCCGCCCTCCGAGTTCGGATGATTGTTTGATCGCCTCCTCAGCGCGCGACGCGCGTGCCGGTCGCGGTCGGCGGCGTCGGCGCGACGCCCGCGAGCGGCTCGGACTTGTAGCCGCACGACTCGACCGCGCAACTCTTCGTCGTGCCCTTCTTCGTCGTCTTCTCCAGGAGGAACGGCGCGCCGCATTTCGGGCAAGCCTCCCGCACGGGCTTGTCCCAGTAGACCGCGTCGCACTTCGGATACTCCGAGCAGCCGTAGAAGACCTTTCCGCGCTTCGACTTCTTCACCACGATCTCGCCGCGGCAGCCCGGTCGCGGGCACGCGACGCCCGTCGTCTCGCGCTTGACGTACTTGCAGGTCGGGTAGTTCGAGCACGAGACGAACTCGCCGTAGCGACCCTGCCGCCGCACGAGGTTCGCGCCGCAGTCCGGGCACTTCTCGTCGAGCGGCACGGGAGCCGCCGCGACCTGACCCGACTTGCTGATCTTGCGGATGTTCCGGCACTCCGGGTAGCCCGTGCACCCCAGGAACTGACCGAAGCGACCGCGCTTGACAGCCATCGGCTTGCCGCACAGCTCGCACTCTTCCGGCTGCTCGCCGTCCGCGCCGCTCGCCGCCGCGCCGTTCGCCGTCGCCGCCTTGCCGTCGGCGTCCGCCGCCGCGGGCTTCGCGATCTCGCGCGTCGTGCGGCACTCCGGGTAGTTCGAGCAGGCGAGGAACTGTCCGAAGCGACCGAACTTGATGACCATCTGCGAGCCGCAGTTCTCGCACT
>JAIVGV010000016.1 GCA_020201365.1 Acidobacteriota bacterium | reverse complement strand
CCTGCTGGAAGAGCGAGCCGCAGTCCGATCTGCCGCTCATCCCGTACTTGTCGCACTGCTCGACGCGCCACTTCGCCGTCTTGGTGAACTCGAGTCGTCCGGGCACGGCGTCGCAGAAGCCCGGCGTCTCGCGGCTCGCGTCGAGGCAGGCGCGCAGGAAGATGGACGAGCCCATCATCTCGCCGAAGCCCTCGGCTTTGCGGTAGCGCGCCGCGCCCTCATCCACGCAGCCCTGGTTGTCGGTCTGCTTGCCGAACGCACGCCCCTCGTCCATCGTCTTCTGCGCGCCCGCGACGATCTCCGTCCCGTGCTTCTTCCAGAAATAGACGCCCGCGCCGACCACGCCGACGATGACGACCACGATGACGAGCAGTAAGGCGAGGACGATCTTTAACCACGTCGGCATATCCAGACTCCTTCGCTGTGACGATAGTTCTGAACTGTTCTCCGCCGGTCGCGTGAATGAGTCTTGCTATTCACCGCGGAGACGCAGAGCAGCCGCAGAGTTTACGCAGAGGACTCCTCTGCGGTTCTCTGCGAGACCTCCGCGCCTCTGCGGTGAACCTCACTCACACCACGCTCAACTCTCACTGAAAACACTAACGCCTCACCCCGCGCTCGTACACCACGCGACCGTCGAAGATCGTCATCCACGGCTCGGTCTGCAAAATCTCTTCCGGCTTGACGGTCAGCAGGTCGCGCGTGTGGACGACGAGGTCGGCGAGCATCCCCGGCTTGATCTGCCCCTTGTCGTTCTCTTCAAACGTGGCGTAGGCGGGCTCGGCTGTGTAGCAGCGGATGGCTTCCATGATCGGGAGTTTTTCTTGCGGCAGCCAGCCCCCTTCGGGCTTCAGGTCAGTGCTCTCGCGCGTGACGGCGGCGAAGAGTCCGCGGTAGGGGTTGATCGGCTCGATGGGCCAGTCCGTGCCGAAGGGGACGTGGACGCCGTAAGCCTCCATCGTGTGCCACGAGTACGCGCCGAGCACGCGGTACTCGCCGAGCCGGTCGGGAGCCCAGCGCTTGTCCGAGATGGCGTGCGACGGCTGCATCGAGGCGACGACGCCGAGGTCGCGGAACCGCGCGAAGTCCGACGGCGCGACGATCTGCGCGTGCTCGATGCGGTTGCGCGGGTTGCTAAGTACGACCCCCGTCCCTAACGAATTTTTCCCGCCGATATCTACAACCTTTGCGTACTGCCAGATCGCTTCTTGGTAAGCATTAAGTGCCATCCGATTCGCTTTGTCGCCGATGGCGTGAAGCGTCACTTGGAATCCTGCTTGCGCGATTGCGACAACCTTGCGCGTCAGCTCCTCCTGCGTCATGCGCGGGATGCCGCTGTTCGCCGGGTCGTCGGAGAAGGGCGCGAGCATGGCGGCGGTACGCGAGCCGAGCGTGCCGTCAACGTAGCCCTTGACCGCCGAGATGCGTATGCGGAACGGATCAACCTTGAGCGAATTAAATTCTTCGCGCTGCCGCTTTAATTCGTAGCCGGAGATCGAATCAGAGACGGACGTGATGCCGTAACGCCTCGCCTCCGCGAGCGCCCGCTCAATCGCCTGCAACTTCTCCTCTCGCGGCGGGTCGGGCACGACGCGCGCGACCAACCCGGCGGCAGTCTCCTTCAGAATCCCCGTCGGCTCGCCCCGCGCGTCCCGCAAAATCTCGCCGCCCTCCGGGTTCGGCGTGTCGCGCGTCACGCCTGCCAGCTTGAGCGCGAGCGAGTTCGCCCAAGAGACGTGCCCGTCAACGCGCTGCACGAAGACGGGCTTGTCCGGGACGACCTCGTCAATGTCCTCCTTGCGGGGCCACTCGCCGCCCCACAGCGTGTGATCCCACCCGCGCCCCAAGACCCACGCGCCCGCGGGCAGCTCCTTCGCGCGAAGAGCGATGCGCCGCTTCGCCTCGGCGAGCGTCGTCGCCCCGGCGAAGTTGACGCGGACGAGCGAGAGCCCGCCGTTTAAAAAGTGCAGGTGCGCGTCGTTGAAGCCGGGCGTGACGAGGCGACCCTGCAGGTCAATCGTGCGCGCGCCGACGTAGCGCGATCTGATCTCCTCGTTCGTCCCCACGGCGATGATGCGCTCGCCTTCGACGGCGACCGCCTGCGCGATTGAGTAGTTCTCGTCCGAGACGAAGATTTTTCCGTTCAGGAGGAGGAGGCTGGCGCGCTCGCCGCCGACGCGCGGCGGCGCGGTGCGCTGCGCCGTCGTGCGCGGCGTGCCGACGGCGGCGGAAGCGACGACGAGGGCGAGCGCGAAGGCTTGGCGTAGTCTGTTCATGGCGTGTTGTAGCGCGCGGCGTGGAGACTGACGAACGGTCGCGGAAACTTACGAACGGCGCGGCGAGATGTTACACCACCGATCCCGTTTTTGTCCGCAGCCAATTTCGTCCTGACCCCGCTTCGTCGCCGCGCCGCTTCTGTCGCGCGCCGCGCGGCGTGTTATCATCGCGGGGAAGCTCGAAAAATTTATCTCTGTCATCGAGCGCCGCCCGCCGTCTCGCGCGGGGAGGCGCGTCGGGAGTCGTCATGCGAATCTTGGTCACGGGCGGGGCGGGCTACATCGGGAGCTGCGTCGCCGAGCAGTTAATCAAAGAGGGGCACGCCGTCACGGTCTTCGACAACCTGTCGAAGGGGCATCGCGCGGCGGTGCACCCGCAGGCTACTTTCGTGCAAGCCGACCTGCACGACGGCGAGACGCTGCGGCGGACGCTGCGCGCCGAGCGGATCGAGGCGGTGATGCACATGGCTGCCGACGCGCTCGTCGGCGAGTCCGTGACGAACCCCGCGAAGTATTACCGCAACAACGTGGGCGGCGGGCTCTCGCTCCTCGACGCGATGCGCGAGGAGGGCGTCCGACGCTTCGTCTTCTCCTCGACGTGCGCGATCTACGGCGAGCCCGCGCGCGTGCCGATGGACGAGTCGCTCCCCAAAGAGCCGCTCAACCCTTACGGCGAGTCGAAGCTCGCCTTCGAGGGCGCGCTCAAGTGGTACTCGCGCGCCTACGGGATGCACTACGTCTCTCTGCGCTACTTCAACGCGGCGGGCGCGACCGGGCTCTTCGGCGAGCAGCACGAGCCGGAGTCGCACCTCATCCCCATCGTCCTGCAAGTCGCCGCGGGCAAACGCGCGCACGTCGAAATCTACGGCGACGACTACCAGACGCGCGACGGCACGTGCGTGCGCGACTACATCCACATCGTTGACCTCGCGCGCGCACACGCGCTCGCGCTCGACATCCTCGCCGAGGGGCGCAGCGACTTCTTCAACCTCGGGTGCGGCGGCGAGGGCTACACGGTCAAGGAGGTGATCGACGCGGCGCGCGAGGTGACGGGGCGCGAGATCGTGGCGCGCGTGGCAGTGCGGCGCCCGGGCGATCCGGCGGCGCTCGTCGCGTCGCCGGAGAAGGCGAAGCGCGAGCTGGGCTGGTCGCCGCAGTTCCAAGACCTGAGAGTGATCATCGAGTCCGCTTGGCGCTGGATGCAGGCGCACCCGGACGGCTACGAAGGCGGGGCGGAGGCGCGCGCGACGGAAGGGCAGACGGGGTGACGAGGGGCGCGGCGTCGCCGCACCGCGCTTAAACTTTGCCGCCCGCGCGTCGTTCGTAAATCTCCGACCGCGCCCTATCTCTCGACGAACTTCGCCAGCTCCTCCCGCGTCGGCAGCCCGGCGCGCGCGCCCAAGCGCCGACAGTTGAGCGCGGCGACGGCGCAGCCCGCCCGCAGCGAGTCCTCGATTGAAGCGCCGGAGAGCATGGCGTGGAGAAGTCCGGCGTGGAAGGCGTCGCCCGCGCCCGTCGTGTCGCGGCACGCGCCGGGCACTGGGAGGGCGGGAGATTCGACGTAGCGCCCCTCGTGAAAGAGGACGGCGCCGCGCGCGCCGAGCGTCATGCCGACGACCGACTCCGATCTCAAACGCGATTTCACTTCAACGAGAGCCGCGCGCTCGTCCGCGATCCCGGTGAGGCGGCGCGGGAACTCCGCGGACGAGACGAGCACGTCGATGAGCGGGAGCAGCTCTTCGAGCCCCGGATAGACGTTATCAACGTCCGCCGAGACGACCGTGCCCGCCGCGCGAGCCTCGCGGGCGAGGGCGGCGCAGGCGAGAGGATCGTGTGCGTCGAGGTGCAGCACGCGCCCGCGCGCGGCGAAGTCGGCGGGCGCTTCGTCGGCGCGGTAGGCGAGCCGCTCGTCCCTGTCCCAGATGATCGTGCGCTCGCCCGTGCGCCCCTCGATGACGATGTAGGCGGTCTGCGTGCGCGCGCCCGCGACGACTTGCGCGCGCGAGACTTCCACGCCCGCGTCAATCAACGTCTGGAGACCGAAGCGACCTTCCGCGTCCGAGCCGAAGCGCCCGGCGTAAGCCGTGCGCCAGCCGAGCCGTCGCAGCGCGACCATCGCCGAGGCGGTCTGCCCGCCCGCTCCCGTCGCGTGCTCCAGGAAGCGCGTCTTCGTGTCGAACGCCGGGTACTCCTCGACGACGACGAGGTGATCCACCGCGTTCAAGCCGAAGCCGACGGCGTCGAACTCGCGCGCCGGAGGGATGTCGAAAGGGAAGCGCATCGGTGGGAAGTATGAACGATGAACGAAGAACGATGAAGCGGGGACGGGCGGTCTTCCAGTTCATCGTTCATCGTTCATCGTTCATACCTCATCGTTCCTTCCGCGCCGCCATCGCGCGCATGATGAAGGCGCCCGCCTCGTCGCTGTAGGGCTTGGGGAACGGCGCGCTCCAGTCGGGGTCGGAGTACATCTTGTTCAGACCCTTCTGGATTTCGGGGTCGCCGCCGGTGAAGCCGCGTATGAGCGCGACCCAGCGCGCGGCGAGCCCTTGCGCCCGCTCGCCCGCGGGGGCAACGCCCTCTCTCGCCGCCGCCTCGACTTCGGGGATGAGCTGCGCCCAGTCGCGCTGCCCCTGCTCGATTGTCTCGCGCGGCGTCGTCTTCTGCCGCTCGGCGATCTTCGCCCGCGCCTCTTCCGAGTAATACTTCTTCGTCCAGTCCGTGTGGTTCGTCATCTCGATCACCTCGATTATTTTTGCGAACGCCTCGCGCGAAGGTGTCGCGCCGCCCGCGATCAGCCGCTCGGCTTCTTCGACGGCGCGCGCCGCGCTCTGTAGCTGCCGCGCCTTCTCCAGGAGGATGATCCGCTGGATGCGGAGCGTGGCGGCGAGATCGCGTCGGTCGCGCGCGAGCACCTCCTTGATCTGTTTCAGGGAGAAGCCGACGAACTTGAGCGTGACGATCTGCTGAAGGCGCGCGAAGTCCTGCTCGCGGTACAGGCGATAACCCGCCGACGTGCGGCGCGACGGCTTCAAAAGCCCGAGCCGGTCGTAGTGGTGCAGCGCGCGGACAGTTACGCCCGCCGCGCGCGCGAACTCGCTCGCGCGGTACAGCCTCTCGTCACTCCCTTTCAAACGGCTCTCCCTTCCCACGCGCCGCATCCTAAAGCCTGACGCAGCGTCAGGGTCAAGCGCTTTTTTCGCCCTGAATTTTCTCCGCGCGACCGTCAGCGTGCGAGAATTCGGTCTCGCCGCGAGACGAACAACGCGCCGCCCCGTCGTGCGACTCTAAAGGGCTGTTTAGAAACTTAAGCCGCGCGCGCGCGTAACCTGCAATCGTAAGCCGCCGGTTAACGATCCGTCCCGGCGAAACGTTATACAGTCGTGAGGTGATTGTCATGAAGCCCCCAGTGTTTCCCGCGCTCGTCATCGCTCTCGCCTGCTTCGTCGCGCCGCGCGTCCTCGCGCAGGAGGTCTCGTCCGACGAGGTGTTGAAGGTCAACACCGATCTCGTCGTCGTGGACGCGCAGGTCTTCACGAAGAAGAACCGGCAGGTCGTCGGCGACCTCAAGCGCGAGGACTTCGAGCTGTACGAGGACGGCGCGCGCCGCGAGGTCACCTACTTCAGCCGCGACGAGCTGCCGCTCTCGGTCGTCCTGCTGCTCGACGTGAGCCGCAGCGTCCGCCCCATCATCGAGCGCATCGGCGAGGGCGCGCTCGCCGCGACCGGGCGGCTCAAGCCGGGGGACGAGGTCGCCGTGTTGGTCTTCGCCGAGCGGGCGGAGGTCGTGCAGGGCTTCACGCGCGACCGACACCTCCTCGCGGACAAGATCGTGGAGGCGAGCCGCGACCTCTCGGTCGGCAACGGCACGTTCCTCACGCCGGGCTTGCGCGCCGCGGCGGGCGAGACGCTGCGCGCGTCGAACCCTTCGAGCCGCCGCGTCGTCATCGTCGTCACGGACAACCTCGCGGCGGTCGGCGGCAAGGGCGCGGTCGAGCGCACGACCGCGGAGCTGTTGGAGTCGGGCGCGGTCGTCTATGGCCTCATCGTGCGCGGCGGCTTCGGCAAGTTCGCGAACGCGGTGACGCTCGGGCTCGTCAACGCCGTCGAGAACTACAGCGAGCCGACGGGCGGCGAGGTCTTCGGCGCGGACAAGAAGGAGGTCGCCGACAAGCTCGGCGAGGTCTTCGCGCGCCTGCGCACCCGCTACAGCCTCGGCTTCAAGCCCGCCGACACGAACGAGGACGGGCGGCTGCGCCAGCTCAAGCTGCAACTGACGCCCGCCGCCGCCGCGCGCGTCGGCAAGGTCTCGGTCGTCACCAAAGAGGGCTACTACTTCCGCCGCCGCGATTCTCAGCCGGCGCGCCCCGCCGCGCAGTCCGATCCGAAGAACGACGGATCGAACCGCCCGCGCCGCGCGACGGACGCGCCGCCGCCGCCGCCGCTTCCGACGCCGACGCCGCCCGCGTGACTGGTTTCGCCCGCGTTGAGTTCAGATAAATCAGAGGACTCACCGCAGAGTCGCAGAGTCGTCGCAGAGTTATCGCAGAGAAAACCTTTCTCCTCTGCGTAAACTCTGCGAGGTCTCCGCGCCTCTGCGGTGAATATCAACTCGCTCTCCCGTCCAAGTTCTAGCCCGAACCGCCGCGCGCTAGGAACTCTCCGCACGTTTGCCTTACAATCGAATCACAAACCAAACAGGTTCGTGCGAGGCTTTGCGGATGGAGAAACCGGAGAGGGTCGAAGACCGCTTGGCGGACTTCACGCGCGACCGGCGCGTGCTCGTCCTTTCACTGATGGCGCTCATCATCGGCGCTTTGAGCGCGTTCGTCGCGAAGGCGCTCGTGTGGCTCATCGCCGTCATCACGAACGTCTCTTTCTACGGGCGACTGTCTTCAGTCTTTCAGTCGCCGGATCATCACCGGCTCGGCTACTGGGTCGTCGCCGTCCCGGCGGCCGGCGGGCTCGTCATCGGACTGATGGCGCGCTACGGCTCGGAGCGCATACGCGGGCACGGCATCCCGGAAGCTCTGGAAGCGATCCTCTTCGGGCGCAGCCGCATGTCGCCGAAGGTGGCGATCTTGAAGCCGCTCTCCTCGGCGATCTCCATCGGCACGGGCGGACCCTTCGGCGCGGAAGGCCCGATCATCATGACGGGCGGCGCGGTCGGCTCGCTCTTCGCGCAACTCTTCCACCTCTCTTCCGCCGAAAGAAAAACTCTGCTCGTCGCGGGCGCGTCGGGCGGCATGGCGGCGATCTTCGCGTCGCCGGTGGCGGCTGTCCTGCTCGCCGTCGAGCTGCTTCTGTTCGAGTGGCGACCGCGCTCGTTCATCCCCGTCGCGCTCGCGTCGGTCGCCGCCTTCGCCATGCGGCTGCCGCTGATGGGCGCGGGTCCGATCTTCCCCGTCACGCCGCACGCGATGCCGGGCGGCGAAGTCTTAGCGTTCGCGCTCCTCGTCGGCGTCGTCGCGGGGTTGGCTTCGGGACTTTTGACGACGCTCGTCTATGCGTGCGAAGACCTGTTCGCGCGGATGCCGTTTCACTGGATGTGGTGGCCCGCCATCGGCGGCGTGCTCGTCGGGCTGGGAGGGCTCTTCGAGCCGCGCGTGCTCGGCGTCGGCTACGAGACGATCCACGCCGTCCTGCGCGGCGAGATCGTCGGCGCGGCTCTGATCGGCATCCTCGTCGGCAAGTCGCTGGTGTGGTCGCTCGCGCTCGGCTCAGGCACGTCGGGCGGCGTGCTCGCGCCGCTCCTGATGATGGGCGGCGCGCTCGGCGCGGCGGAGGCGCACTTCATCCCGGCGGGAGACGTGGGGCTGTGGGCGCTCGTCAGCATGGCGGCGATGATGGGCGGCACGATGCGCTCGCCCCTGACCGCGATGATCTTCGCGCTGGAGCTGACGCAGGATTTCAACCTGCTGCCCGCCCTCTTAGTCGGCTGCATCGCCGCGCACGGCGTCACGGTCTTGCTGCTGCGCCGCTCGATCCTCACGGAGAAGGTCGCGCGGCGCGGCTACCACGTGATGCGCGAGTACGCCGTTGACCCGCTCGCCGTGACGCGCGTCTCGGAGGTGATGGCGCAGACCTTCCAGACCGTCAACGAGAAGATGAAGCTCACGGAGCTCTCCGACCGCATCGCGCGCAACGATCCCGCGGTCATCCGACATCAGGCGCTCCCCGTCGTCGACGACGGCGGCAGGCTCTGCGGCATCGTCACGCGCGGCGACGTGGTGCGCGCGCTCGAACAGGACGCCGACGGCGACACCACCGTGCTCGACGCGGGCACGCGCGAGCTCGTCGTCGCCTACCCGGACGAGGTCTTGCAGGACGCCGTGATGAAGATGCTCAGGAACGACATCGGGCGGCTGCCCGTCGTCAGCCGCGGAGACGCGCGGCGGCTCGTCGGCTACCTCGGGCGCGCCAACCTGATGGCTGCGCGCCTGCGCCAGCTCGAAGATGAGCACGTGCGCGAGCGGAGTCTCAACATCCTTCCGTCTTGAGGCGGTTGCTTGATGCGGTAGGAAGTTAGCCACAGAGGACACAGAGAGCACAGGGAGAAGGAAGAAAAGATGAAGTAGGAACGATGAACGATGAATGAAAGCCAAGTTGCCTTCGGTTCATCATTCCGTGTTCCCCCTTCATCGTTTTCCCTCTATGTTCTCTGTGATCTCTGTGGCTAATGCCCCGAATTTATTGAGGCGCTTCTCATGTCGGAGAGAATGCCGGCGATCTTCTTCGGGCACGGAAACCCTTTGAACGCGCTCGCGCGAAACGACTGGACGCGCGCGTGGGCGGCAGTAGGCGCAACCATCCCGCGACCGCGCGCCGTCCTGTGCGTCTCGGCGCACTGGTACCTGCCCGCCACGTTCGTCACCGCGCAGGCGAGCCCGCGCACCATCCACGACTTCGGCGGCTTCCCGCGCGAGCTGTTCGAGTTTCAGTACCCCGCGCCCGGCTCGCCCGCGCTCGCGCGCCGCGTCCAAGAATTGCTCGCGCCCTTGGCGGTCGGGCTCGATCATCGCTGGGGGCTCGATCACGGCGCGTGGTCTGTGCTGTGCCACGTCTTCCCCGAAGCGGACGTGCCCGTCGTCCAACTGAGCATTGACGAGACGCGAGCCCCGTCGTTCCACTACGAACTCGGTCTCAGCCTCGCGCCCCTGCGCGACGAAGGAGTCCTCGTGATGGGGAGCGGCAACGTCGTCCACAACCTGCACGCCTACGCCTGGGGTCGCCACCCCGCGGAGCCGCTCGACTGGGCTGTGCGCTTCGAGTCGCGCGCGCGCGAGCTGTTAGAGGCGGGCGAGCACGAGCCGCTCGTCAACTACGAGTCGCTGGGGCGCGACGCCGCTCTGTCCGCGCCGACGCCGGATCACTACCTGCCGCTCGTTTACGTGATGGGCGCGAGCCGCGCGGGCGAGCCGGTCACGTTCCCGGTCGAGGGCGTTGACGGCGGCTCGGTCTCGATGCTCTCGGTGCGCTTCGGCTGAGCGAGCGCGCCGGGTCGTGGAAGTCCGCGCGCCGGAAGAATATTTCCCGCACGAAAGACGTGGGCGGTACGAATTCGTATGTACGTCGCCACTAAGACCTGTTATACTCCGCCCGAACAACTCGCCACACGACTTTAGGTCGCAACCGGACCTTCCCCCTTGTGCCATTTGTTCATCGGCGAGCGGACACAGGGCGGCACCAACTTCTGCTTTTAGGATCGTCGGCGACCTCAATGAAAATCCTGCTTTACAACCCGGACAACGGCGTGACGCGTAACTTCATGCCGCACCTCTGGATGTTTCTGCTCCAGGCGCTCACGCCGCCCGGTCACGAGGTCTTGCTCGTTGACGGCAACGCGCGCGCGATGACGGAAGCCGAACTCGTGCGCTTCGTGCGCGAAGAGGGCGTCGGGCTCGTCGGCATCGGCGCGATGACGCGCATGGTGGCGCGCGCCTACCGCTTCGCCGACGCCCTGCGCGCCGCCGGGGTCACAGTCGTCATGGGCGGACCGCACGTCACGGAGTGTCCCGACGAGGCTCTGGGTCGCGACGGCGGACAGCGCCACGCCGACGCCGTCGCGCTCGGCGAGGCGGACGAGACCTGGCCCCGGATCGTCGAAGACGCGGCGCGCGGGGAGTTGAAAGAGATCTATCAGCCGGAGCGCGACGCGAAAGGGAATGATCGCAAGCCCTCTTTGCAGCCCTACCCGACGATCCCGTGGGAGACGCTCACGCTCGAACAGTTCAGCCTCGTGCCGAAGTTCGCGCGCCCCCTGCTCAACCGCCTGGGGGGCGGCTGGGGATCGTTCCACGTCGTGCCCGTCGAGACGGGGCGCGGCTGCCCCTACGGCTGCGAGTTCTGCACCGTCACCGGGTTCTTCGGCGACTCGATCCGCTTCCGCACGAACGAGTCGGTCGTCGAGGAACTGCTCAGACTCAAGGCTCGCGCCCGGCGCACGCGCGGTCAGATCGCCGTCTTCTTCATAGACGACAACCTCGCCATCAACGTCAAGCGCGTGAAGTCTCTGCTGCGCGACATCATCGCGGCGGGCGCGCAACTGCCGTGGGTCGCGCAGATCAGCGCGAACCTTCTGCGCGACGAAGAACTCGTCGATCTGATCGCCGAGTCGGGCGGCAAGTGGGTCTTCATCGGGATGGAGTCGATTGATCCGGCGAACATGGCGGACGTGAACAAGAACTTCTCGAAGCCGTCGGAGTACGGCGCGGTGCTCGAACGCCTCGCGCAGCGCAACGTCTACGCGATCACGTCCTTCATCTTCGGCATGGACAACGACACGCCGGGCGTCGCCGCGCGCACGCTCAAAGAGATCAACTCGTGGCAGCCCGGTCTCCCGGTCTTCGGACAGCTCACGCCCTTCCCCGCCACGCCGCTCTACGACCGTCTGGAAAAAGCCGGACGACTCGCGCGCCCCAAACACTGGCTGGACTTCGCGCCGTTCGTCATGGCGCACGCGCCGGCGAAGATGACGATTGAAGAGGCGCGCATGGAGACGCGGCGCGCGTGGGAGGCGTCTTACAGTCCGGAGAGGAACGCGGAGGTGGCCGCGCGGCTCGCCGACAAGGAGATCGTCTACCGCATCGGACACCTCGTCGCGCGCCTCTTCTTCCGCGGCATCTATTTCCCCCAGATGGGCAAACGCGCCTGGCTGAAGTTGCTTTTCGACAACCGCCGCGCTATCTACTCCCTCACACGCGAAGGCGCATCGGAGTGGCGCGCGGCGCGCAAGCGGGCGCGGGCGCTCGCGCCGAGACATCCAGAGACGGAGGGGGAAGTTGATGAAAGTCCTGCTGGTCAACCCGGAGTATCCTGACACCTACTGGAGCTTCCGCCGCGCGCTCCCCTTCGAGGGCAAGCGCTCGGCGTTCCCGCCGCTCGGTCTGATGACCGTCTCGGCGATGCTCCCGCGCGCGTGGGAGCGCCGCCTCGTCGATCTCAACGTGCGGCGGCTCAAAGACTCCGACATCGAGTGGGCGGACGTCGTGTTCGCCACGGCGATGATCGTGCAGAAGGAGTCGCTGCGCGAGATCGTCGCGCGCGCGAAGGCTCTCGGCAAGCGCGTCGCGCTCGGCGGCCCCTACGTGACGACGAGCGCCGAGATCATGCCGGGCGTGGATCACGTCTTTCTCGGCGAGGCGGAGGCGACGCTGCCGCGGTTCGTCGAAGACTTGGAGCGCGGCGAGGCGAAAGCCCTGTATCAGGCGTCGGATCGCCCGCCGCTCGCCATGACGCCCGTGCCGGACTTCATGCTGGCGGAGCGGAAGTATTACAGCGCGATGAGCGTGCAGTATTCGCGCGGCTGTCCGTTCAGTTGCGAGTTCTGCGACATCATCGAAATCTACGGGCGCGTGCCGCGCACCAAGTCGAACGAGCAGATGTTGCGCGAGTTCGACGCGCTGCGCGCGACGGGCTGGCGCGGCACGGTCTTCATCGTTGACGACAACTTCATCGGCAACAAGCGCAACGTCAAGAAACTGCTGCCCGAGATCGCCGACTGGCAGGCGCGCCACGGCTACCCGTTCGATCTCCTGACGGAGGCGAGCCTCAACCTCGCCGAAGACGACGCGCTCTTGGACATGATGCGAAGCGCCGGCTTCCACCGCGTCTTCCTCGGCATCGAGACGCCGGTCGCGGAGAGTCTGATCGAGGCGCAGAAGAAGCAGAACACGCGCGGCGACATGGTCGAGTCGGTGAAGAAGATTCAGTCCTACGGCATGGAGGTGATGGGCGGCTTCATCGTCGGCTTCGACAACGACCCGGAAGACATCTTCGAGCGGCAGATCGAGTTCGTCCGCGACACGGCGATCCCGCTCGCGATGGTCGGCTTGCTCACGGCGCTGCCCGACACGCAGCTCTGGCGGCGTCTGAAGCGCGAGGGCCGGCTCGTCGCCGAAAGCTCCGGCGAGAACACGAGTTGCGAGCTTAACTTCGTGCCGAAGATGGACGCGGCGCGGCTCATCGAGGGCTACAAATCGATCATGCGGACGATCTACAGCCCCGGCGAGTACTACCGGCGCGCGCTCGAATGCCTGCGCCGCGTGCCGAAGGAGGGGCCGGTCGCGCGCCGCCTGAACTTTTTCACCGGCTCGGTGGCGCTCGCGCGCATCGCCGTCAAGCTCGGCGTGATCGACCGCGAGCGGCGCGAGTTCTGGCGCTACGTCCTGCGCGTCTCGTCCGATCACCGGGACAAGTTCACCGAGTCCATGCGCCTCGCCGCGATGGGCTATCACTTCCGCAAGCTCGCGGAAGCCTACGGCGAGTAGCCGGGGGCGCGGGTACGAGCAAGGGGTCGGAGTGATGAGAGACGCGCATGAGACGCCCCCGGCGTTCATGTTCGCGACCGGGATCGAGAACAGCTCGCCGACGATTGACGGCGGTCGCGTGCGCGTGGACGAGATGGCGCGCTGCCGCCACTACGAACGCTGGCGCGAAGACTTCGCGCTCGTGCGCGATCTCGGCATCACCTTCCTGCGCTACGGCGTCCCGCTCCACAAAACCTTCGTCGCCGCGGATCGCTTCGACTGGTCGCTCGCCGACCAGACCTTCGGCGCGCTGCGCGAGATAGACATCGTGCCGATCGCGGACTTATGCCACTTCGGCGTCCCCGACTGGATCGGCAACTTCCAAAACCCTGACTTCCCCGATCTGTTCGCCCGTTACGCGCGCGCGTTCGCCGAGCGCTTCCCGTGGGTGCAGCTCTACACGCCGGTCAACGAGATGTACATCTGCGCGAAGTTCTCCGCGCGCTACGGCTGGTGGAACGAGCAGCTCAAGGGCGAGCGCGCCTTCGTCAACGCCCTCAAGCACATCGTCAAGGCGAACGTCCTCGCCATGCGCGCCGTCCTCGACGTGCGCCCCGACGCCATCTTCATCCAGAGCGAGTCCTCCGAATACTTCCACGCCGAGAGCCCCGACGCGATTAAGCCCGCCGAGATCATGAACAGCGAGAGATTCCTCTCGCTCGATCTCAACTACGGGCGGCGCGTCGAGTCCGAGATGTACGAGTACCTCGCGGACAACGGCATGACGCGCGACGAGTACCACTTCTTCCTCGACAACACGCTCAAGCACCACTGCATCATGGGCAACGACTACTACGTGACGAACGAGCACCGCGTCGCGGCGGACGGCGCGACGCGCGCCGCCGGGGAGATTTTCGGCTACGCCGAGATCACCTGGCAGTACTACGACCGCTACCGCCTGCCCGTCATGCACACGGAGACGAACCTGCGCGACGAGGACGGCAGCGGCGACGCCTCCGTGCGCTGGCTCTGGAAGGAGTGGGCGAACGTGCTCCGCGTGCGCAACGACGGCATCCCGGTCGTCGGCTTCACCTGGTACTCGCTCACCGATCAGGTTGACTGGGACACGGCGCTGCGCGAAGAGAACAACCGCGTCGACCCGCTCGGGCTCTACGATCTCGACCGGAACATCCGACCCGTCGGGCGCGCCTACAAGCAGCTCATCGCGGACTGGCGCGAAGTCTTGCCGACGATGAGCGTCTGCCTGAAAGTGCCGGTCGTGATGCCGAGCGAGCACGGCGAGCCCTGGGAGCGCAGGCAGCGGGCGCGTGCGCAGGCGCGCGACGAGGGCGGCGAGACGCCGACCGCGCCGGCGAACGCCGAGACGGAAGGGGGCAGGGGATGAGGTTTACGGACAAGGTGGGGATCGTCACGGGCGCGGCGAGCGGCATCGGGCTCGCGACGGCGAAACGGCTCGGCTCCGAGGGCGCGCGCGTCTGTATCGCGGACTTGAACGAGGGGAAGGCGCGCGCGGCGGCTGACGAGGTGCGCGCCGCCGGAGCGCCGGACGCCTGGGCTGCGGCGTGCGACGTGTCGAAAGAAGATCAGGTCGAGGCGACGGTCGCGGGCGCGCTCAGCCGCTTCGGGCGGCTCGACGTCGTCGTCAACAACGCGGGGCTGATGGTCTTCAAGCCGATCACCGAAACCGTCGGCGAAGACTGGGTGCGCGTCCTCAGCGTTGACCTGCTCGGCGCGTTCTACTTCACGAAGCAGGCGTTCCTGCGCATGACTGCCGGCGGCGCCATCGTCAACGTCTCGAGCATCCACGCCGAGGAGACCGAGCCGCTCGTCGCCCCATACGCGGCGGCGAAGGCTGCGCTGCTGTCGCTCACGCGCTCCGCCGCGCTCGAGGGCAAGCCCAAAGGCATCCGCGTCAACGCGATCCTCCCCGGCGCGGTGGACACGCCGATGCTGTGGGACAACCCGAACGTCCGATCGGGCGAGGAGAAGATCAACAAGGCTGACGTCGGCCGAGCCGACGACGTCGCCTTGGTCATCGACTACCTCGCCTCGGTCGACGCCGCGCTCGTGCAGGGCGCGGCGGTTCTCGTTGACCGCGGGCGGCTGGAT
>JAIVGV010000471.1 GCA_020201365.1 Acidobacteriota bacterium | reverse complement strand
CGCGCCTTCGTCCTCTCGACTTCTCTGAGCGGGATGCGCGCGCTCTACGAGCGGGTCGCGCCGCGCGTTGACTTCCCGTGCTTCGTGCAGGGCGAGGCGTCGAAGTCGCACCTGCTCGACAAGTTCCGGCAGACGCCGCACGCGGTTCTCTTCGCCACGTCGAGCTTCTGGCAGGGCGTGGACGTGCGCGGGCGTCAGTTGTCGTGCGTCATCGTGGACAAACTGCCGTTCGCCGTGCCGACCGACCCCGTGGTCGCCGCGCGCCAGCGCTTCATAGAGGACGCGGGCGGATCGAGCTTCTACGAATACAGCGTGCCGCAGGCGATCATCACGCTCAAGCAAGGGCTCGGCAGGCTGATCCGCAGCGCGACGGATCGCGGCGTGCTCTCCGTGCTCGACCCGCGCCTGCGCACGCAAGCCTACGGTCGCCAGTTCCTCGCGAGCCTGCCCGTGCGGCGCACCACGTCAGACCTCGCGGAAGTCGCGCGCGTGTTCGAGGCGGGCGAGGCTGTGGCTAGGTAGCCGCGCCCAGGTTTCTGATCGGCACGACATCTCAACTTGAGGAGGCAACGCCGTGAGTGGAGACGAGCGTGAGGACACGACGATCTACAAGGTGGTCGTCAACCACGAGGAGCAGTATTCGATCTGGCCCGCCGAGAGGGAGAACGCGCTCGGCTGGACGGACGCGGGAAAGTCCGGCGCGAAGGCGGAGAGCGCGGCGGTCAAGCTCGGCGGCGGCAAGTAGCCCGGCACGGCATAGCCGGGCGCGCGCCTCGGACTTGCGAGCGGGAGCGCGGCGGGCTGAGGGAGCGAACCCTTCAGCCCGCCGCGTCTCGTCTCGCGTGTTATAATCTCGCGCAAGAGATCACGACACGGCGAGAGGCGAGATGGGCGGCAACTTCGAGGTGATGATCGAGCGCAACTTTTCGAGCGCGCACCAGTTGCGCGGCTACAAGGGCAAGTGCGAGAACCTGCACGGTCACAACTACCGTGTCGAAATCTACGCGCGCGGTCGCGAGCTGGACAACATCGGCTTGCTCGTTGACTTCGGCGAGCTGAAGGACGCCGCGGACGAGGTCGTCGCCTACCTCGACCACCGCAACATCAACGAGCTGCCGCCCTTCGACGAGGAGTTAAATCCGTCTGCAGAGAACCTCGCGCGCTACATCCTCGAACGGGTCTCCTCACGCGTCGGCGACGGGCGCGTCAGCGTCTATAAGGTGCGCTGCTTCGAGACGCCGACGAGCGTGGCGACTTACCAGATAGATTAGTTCCAAGTCGCGAGTTGAAAGTTTAAGCGCCAGCCGCAAGACCGACGCGGGCTGGCGCTTAACTCTTTGGCGTAACTTTGGACTTGAAACTCGGGACTTGGAACCGACCTACGACGAGACGAGCGCCGCGACGTCTATGTTGTACTTCCTGATCTTCGAGTAGAGGCGCGGGCGGTAGATGCCGAGCAGGTTCGCCGCCGCCTGCTTGTTGCCGCCGGTGCGCTGCAGCGTCCGCTCGATGACGAGCTTCTCGATATCTTCCAGAGTCATGTTCGGCGGCACGTCCCAGCCCTGCCCCTGCGCGGACTTCTCGGGCAGCGAGCCGTTGTCGAAGGGGAGATCGACCGGCTCGATCTTGTTCGACTTGGCGAGCAGCACCGCGCGCTCGATGACGTTCTGCAACTCGCGGACGTTGCCGGGCCAGGTGTGACCGAACAGCCTTTGGTAAGCCGCCTGCGAGATGCCGTTGATGCTGCGCTGGTACTTGCGCGCGTACATGCGGAAGAAGTGCTCGGCGAGGAGCTGGATGTCCTCGGTGCGCTCGCGCAAGGGCGGGACGTGGATCGTGATCGTCGAGATGCGGTAGAAGAGATCGTCGCGCAGCAGCCCGTCGCGGATGGCGTCCGCCGGCATCCGGTTGGTCGAGGTGATCAGGCGGAAGTCAACGGCGTAGGTCTTCTCCGAGCCGATCTTGCGGTAGCTGCGCTCCTGCAACACGCGCAAAAGTTTCGGCTGCAACTCGACGGGCATCTCGGCGATCTCGTCGAGGAGGAGCGAGCCGCCCGCCGCGTGCTGGATGAGCCCGTCCTTGTCGGCGTGCGCGCCGGTGAAAGCGCCTTTGGTGTGACCGAAGAGCTCCGACTCGATCAGCTCCTTGGGGAGCGCGGCGCAGTTGACCTTGATGAAAGGTTTTTTGGCGCGCAGGGAGTTGTAGTGGATCGCGTTGGCGATCAGCTCCTTGCCCGTGCCGGACTCGCCGACGATGAGCACGTTCGCGTCAGACTTGGCGACCGACTCGATGGTCTCGTAGATCGTCTGCATCGCCTTGGACGCGCCGATGATGTTGAAGTACTCGGTGCGCGTCGAGAGCTGGCGGCGCATCGTCTCGGTCTCGGCCATCAGATCGCGCCGTTCGAGCGCCTTCTCGACGAGCGGCTGCAAGACCTCGAAGTCGAAGGGCTTTTGCAGGAACCAGAACGCGCCCGCCTTGGTCGCCTCGATGGCGCGCTCGACCGTGCCGTAGCCGGTCATCACGATCACTTCCGTCGCGGGCTGCGCGTCCTTGATGTGCTTGACGATCTCCATGCCGTCCATGTCGGGCAGCTTCACGTCGCACAACACGAGGTGGTGCGCGCCGCGGTCGAACAGCTCAATCGCCTCCGCGCCCGAAGACGCGGTGTCAACCGTGTAGCCCTCCTCGGCGAGGTTCTGCTTGAGCGAGTCGGCCATCGTCGGCTCGTCGTCAACCACCAGAATGCGAACGTCTTTGCGATCCACCTTGATGCTCCCAAAAAAGTAATCAGCAATCAGTCGTCAGCAGCCAGCAAAACTCGCCGAACGGATCGGCTCGTGACTGACTACTTCATTAACGGCAAGCGCACGCTGATCGTGCCCGCGCTGTGCTCGGCGGTGCCGCCGTGCGCGCGGACGACCTTGGCGGCGAGGGCGGCGCGCAGCGAGTCGTTGCCGTCGAGCGCGCGGAAGATGTCTTTCGCGCCTGAGTCTTTCACGCCGCGCCACTCGACGACGGCGTGCGCGCCGTCGGGCGACTCTTCGCGGCGCAGCGTGATCGTGTTCGCGTCGCCGCCCGCCGCGCGCGCGGACGCGGAGACGGCGCGCAGGGCGTCGCGGAGTTGATCCGCGTCGAAGTCTCCGCGAAAATCGTCGCCGTCTGTTTCGACTCGCGCGCCGTCGGAGGCGGTGCGGACGATCTCCACGAGGTCTGCGCGGGGCGAACGTTTGAGTTCGAGCGGGCGACCGAAGCGGACGAGCGCGGCGAGGTCTTCGGCGGCGCGGTTGAGCCCGGCGATGATCTTGTTGACGGTCTCCAGCTCGTCCGCCGGGCGTGCGTCGCGCTCGCAGCGCTTGCGCAGGAAAGTGGCATAGAGTTTGAGACCGTTGAGCTGGTTCTTGATGTCGTGGACGATCTCGACCGACGCGCGACCGAGCTCCTGCAAGGCTTCGGCGTCGGGCGCGGGCTGCTGTTGCGGCGTCATTTGGCTCAAAACGGTTCGCGCCAGGTCTGCTCTTCACGCTGCTCGAAGGCAGCGCGAGTGGCGCTGCCTCGGTCGAATCAAACCCGAACGATGTTAGTTTCTGTGTTGTATTTCGAGTCGCATCTTAGCAAAAATCAGGAGTGTTTGCTAGTGATACGATATGAGCGCCCAAATCTCTGACAAGATGCCTGAGACGTTCATAGGCGGGCAGCGCGCGACGCGCCG
>JAIVGV010000584.1 GCA_020201365.1 Acidobacteriota bacterium | reverse complement strand
GCTCGGCACCTTCGACTCCGACGAAGGCACAGTCGAAAACTTCGCACGCGAGGGAAAGCTCCATTACCGGGTCCCGCCGTCACGGGAGGGTGTCCTGCTAAGACAGTCTGAGAATGTCTATGCCGTTAACGAGAATACCGAAGTCCATTTTGTTATTCGCGGAGGGCGAGCGACGTGGGGGATAGTTTACACCGGCGGGCTGATGATGGATGCCGTCCGGCGGGTAGGCTGAGCCCCCGCCGCCTAACAGCGGCACGGCAGCGGACGCGCACCACAGCGCCTCTCTTAAACTCAATCGCCCGTGCGCGCCGCTGATGCCCGGCGTTAGACAGTCTTAAAAAACCAAAGTTTGAGTTGGAAGTAGAACGGCGGCGCGCCGGAGAATCGAGATAACTCCTCCCGCGAGCCGCCGTTTTGTTCAGCAAGCCTGCCCGCCGCGCTCACCAAATCTGACAGCGCTTGTCGGGCGGGCGCACCATCGGGTCGCCGACCTTGCACTGAAACGCCGCCGCGAACTCCGGCATGTTCGAGAGCGGGCCGTTGACGCGGAAGCGCGAGAGCGGGTGCGAGTCGGTCTTGACGCGGTTGCGCGCCTCCTCGGGGCGGATGTTGCCCGCCCAGACCTGCGCCCACGCGAGGAAGAAGCGCTGCTCCGGCGTGAAGCCGTCAATCAACTTCTTCGGCTTGCCCTGTTGCGACTTCTCGAACGCCCGGTACGCGACCGTCAGCCCGCCGAGGTCTGCGACCGACTCGCCCACCACGAGCTTGCCCTGCTCGAAGAGCCCCGGCTCGACCTCGTAGCCGTTGAATTGATTAACGACGCAGTCGGTGCGCGAGCGGAAGTTCTTGAAGTCGGCGGGCGTCCACCACTGCAGGAGGTTTCCGGCGGCGTCGAAGCGCGCGCCCTGATCGTCGAAGCCGTGCTTCGTCTCGTGACCGATGACCGCGCCCATGCCGCCGTAGTTGATCGCGTCGTCGGCGAGCGGATCGAAAAACGGCGGCTGCATGATCCCGGCGGGGAAGACGATCTCGTTCATCGAGGGGTTGTAGTAGGCG
>JAIVGV010000470.1 GCA_020201365.1 Acidobacteriota bacterium | reverse complement strand
AGATTCCTCAGCTTCGTCTGCACCATCGCGCGCAGGTTGCCGGGCGTGTGGTGGCGGAAGTCCACGACCTTACAGAGGTTGCCCTCGAAGAGGATGATCATGCCGCGGCGGATTTGTGTCGCAGGGATTGCCATGAGAGTCTTTCTGTCTCCGTCAAAGAATTTCCGTCCACGAGCGAAGGCTCGGCGCGCTAGGGCGACGTCCCTACTGCCTTCGCAAACTGCGTAGTCTAACGAGCGGCGCGCGGCTTTGTCCAGCGGAGGCCACCTTATCGGCGCATTCGCTAACGAGGAAAAAAGAACGGGCGGCAGCTAACAAGCTCGCGCCCGTCGGCTGTCGCCCGCTCTCTTCGGAGGAGCCCACCTTCCTGAACAGTTAGAACGACGAAGGGGGCGTAAAGTTTCAAAAAAATCTGAGGCGTGACCGAGCCTGTTCGGGCAGCCGGGCAGGATCAGGAGTCGAAGTTTATTAAGCCGCGCGGGCGCGCTGCAAACTGCGGCGCTGGCGCGCGAAGGAGTCGAGCCAGTCCTGCGCCTGACGGAAGTAAGGGTAGCGCTCCTCCTCGGCGCGGAAGGCTTTGGTGTGGTAGAAGCGGCGACCGCGTATGAGGCGCGCGGGGTGTTTGATGTGCAGCATCTCGTGGAAGAGGATGTACTCGACGAACCACTCGGGCACTTCCGGCGAGTCGAGCGACTTGCTGATCACAATCGTGTCGTGGACGGGATCGTGGTGACCGAGGATGCGGCGAGTGCGTCGCGGCGACCACGAAAGGGTAGGCTTCGCGAGTTCGCCTTCGAAGTGGCGGCGGTTCAATCGGTCGAAGAGCCGTTCGAGATCGTAGTGCGCGCCGCGGGCGGAGGTGAGCTGCTTGCGCCCGCGCCGTCGGCGCGCGATGTCGGAGGCGCGCTGGACGTGGGGCGAGAAAGCGTAGTCGCGATAGACGCGCTCGTGCACCTGCGGCGTGCGGCGGCGCAGGAGCTTGGCGACGAGGATGAAGGCGAGCGAGCGGTGGACGTTCATCGGCGCGTCGCGGAAGAGATCGGAGACGCGGACGTAAACGCGCCCCGAACGAAGGCGGATCGTGTGGTTCAAGCCCGCGTAAGGGTAGAAGCGCACCTCCACGTCGGGCGTCGGTCGGCTCGGTTCGAGCTGACGGAAGGCGTCAACGAAGAGACCGCTCAGCTGTGTCTGCGCGTCGGGCATAGACCGGAATGGCGTCGCGAGTCGGCTGACCGAAGGGAGCGACCGTCCGCACGCCTGAGATGACCGCCGAGGGCGGCGCCGTGCGCGTCGGGCGAAAGTCGGAAGGGCTGCCGGACTCGCAAGCATATTACGGGCGACGGCGAGCGAGCGTCAACGACGCTTTTCCGGTCGCCGCTAAGATGTTGACGCGGCAGAAATTGCCGCGCGAACGACTTTCCGCGCCGCCGATAGTCGCCGAATGGCGTAGTTTAAGTCATAGCATTGCAGCAGTTTACGCTGACAAAAGCGCTGCGCGGCGCGCGCGACACGATAAAGCTAATCGAATCCTACAGCTAGCAGGATGGAGCGAGACGCGGCGGCGAAGCGACGCACTTCGCGGGGCGTCGAAAGCGGCTCTCGTCCGCGAATATTTTCACGGATTCTGCGAACTCGCCGGGCGACGAAAGCTCAGTTCGCGCGTCGGCGGGAAGAAAATTGCACGCCATTTCGGGAATCCGCTATACTCGATCCGGTCTGGGTCTGCACAGACCGCAAAATTAACTCTTGACAGCGTTTGCGCGGGAAGGTAATGATTGATTAGTCGCCTCGTGCGGGTGGCGAGCCCGCCGCAGGTCATCAGGTCGCAACAGTCGCCCGCCTTCCCGCCTGCCGGTTCCATGTCAGCGCATAGCCCCAAGTCACAAATCTCGTCCGAACGTCTGCTCGACGCGCGCGCGCAGTTCGTGCTCTCCGGAATAATTCGCGAGCACCAACTGACGGGCGAACCGGTCGGCTCGCGCGCGGTGGCGGAGCGTTGCGCGAACCGCGCGGGCTGGAGCGCGCCGACGATCCGCAACGTGATGGCGGAACTCGAAGAGGCTGGCTACGTCGAGCAGCCGCACACGTCGGCGGGGCGCGTCCCGACCGACAAGGGTTACCGCTACTACGTGGATCACCTGGTCGGCGCGGCGCAGCTCTCGAAGACTGACGCGGAGACGGTTGACGGTCTGCTCGACGACGAGGGCGCGGGCGCGAACCCGTCGCGGCTGATGGAGCGCGTCTCGCACCTGCTCTCCGAGATGTCGGAGAACGTCGGCATCGTCGTCTCGCCGTCGCTCACGGAGAACCTGCTTCAGCACATCGAGTTCGTCGCGCTCGCCGACGGCGGCATCCTCGTCGTGATGATCTTCACGCCGAACATCGTGCAGCACCGGATCGTCCGCCTCGGCGAGGCGCTCACGCAGGACGAGCTCGACCGCACGGCGCGTTACCTGAACGCGGAGTTCACCGGAAAGACTTTGACGACGATCCGCGCCGAGATCGTCCGCCTCATGCACGCCGAGAAGGCGCTCTACGACCGGCTGCTGAGAAACGCCGTGCTGCTCTTCGACCGCAGCCTCGAAGGCGACGAGCAGTCGGGCGCGGTTTACGTTGACGGCGCGTCGAACATGCTGGAGAAGCCGGAGTTCGCGAGCGTCGAGCGGATGCGCGAGCTGCTGCGGACACTCGGAGAGAAGTCGCGGCTCGTGCAGATTTTGAGCGAGTGCCTCGCGGCGGGTCGCGGCACTGGCGCGGTGCGCGTGAGGATCGGGCGCGAGTTCGGCGCGCCGCAGCTCAGCGCGTGCGCGCTCATCAGCGCGCCGTACCGCATAGGGTCGGGCGAGGTCGCGGGCACGCTCGGCGTCGTCGGCCCGATGCGGATCGAGTACGCGCGCCTGATGGCGGTGGTCAACTACGTCGCGCGCAGGATGGAGCGCGTGCTGCGAGAGGACGCGGCGTCCTCCTGAAAGCTTCCGCGGGCGCGCGAGCGTCGCCCGCATTTCGTGAGCAAGGATCGGGAAGTTAGATGATCGAGAAGAACATGCCAGCACGTAACCGCATCCCGGTGCGCTTCGTGGACGAAGACGAGGGCGCGGATAGCGACGCCGCGCGCGGCGACGAGGCGACGCCCGAAGAGCTGGGTCGCGCTTCGTCTTACGAGGACGAGACCGAGATGCGTCGGCGCACGAGCCGCGGCGACGAGCCCGGCACGCCGGGCGGTCGCTCTCGCGCCGACGAGCGCGACGACGCGGGCGCGCCTCGCCACGGCGAACTGCCGGAGAACCGCGAGGATCAGGACACGACGGATCGCGCGGGCGAATCGAGCGGCGCGGCTTCGGCGTCCGACGCGACGGGGGGACACCCCGAGTCGCGGCAGGCGGGCGCGAAAGTCTCTCCGGAGCTGGAGCTGATCGCGGCGAAAGCCGAGGTGCGGCTGCTCGAAGAGGATCTGCGCAAGGCGAAGGCGGAGCGGCAGGAACTGGTCGAGCTGGTGGCGCGCCGCCAAGCCGACTTCGAGAACTACCGCAAGCGCATGGAGCGCGAGCGAGGCGAGACCTACAACCATCTCGCGGGCGAGCTGGCGAAACAGCTTCTGCCCGTGCTCGACAACCTGCGGCGCGCGGTCGCCGCCGAGTCGTCCGTCGAGGCGGGCGAGTCCGAGGAGTTTAGCAACTTCCTGCACGGCGTCGAGCTGATCGCGAAGCAGTTGAACGG
>JAIVGV010000291.1 GCA_020201365.1 Acidobacteriota bacterium | reverse complement strand
CTTCGTGCCTTCGACGGAATCGTTCTTCGCGTCGAAGGTCTTCAGGGGCACGTTCAAGCCCTTGAGCTGCTCGACGACCTGCGGCGGACCGATGTTGTCGTCGTGGATGACGGCGGTCGGGTGCAAAGAGAGGATGCCCTCGGCGCTGAGCGCGCGGTGGTAGCCGACCGTCTGCACGTTTTTGACTTCGGGCGGGTAGGTGCTCGAGAGATCAACGCCGACGACCGAGCCCTGCGCGCCGAGCGCCCAGATGATCTCGTTATAGACCTGCGAGATGACGACGAGGCGCTCGCCCTGCGTGTTGCCCGCTCGGTTGGCGAAGCGACCGCAAGCAGCCAGAGAGACGAGCGCCGCGAGGAGCGACGCGAAGAGGATAGTTCTTCTCATCTCTTGAGAGATTTTAGAGTTGGATTCACCGCAGAGGTGCGGAGTCTGCGCAGAGTTTACGCGGAGAGAAACTGTTCTTCTCTGCGTAAGCTCTGCGGTTCTCTGCGCCTCCGCGGTGAACGCTCCTTCCTTCCTGATTCAAGAACCGGCTACCACTCGACGCCTTCCCCTTCGTCGTATCTGCTCAGAAGATGAACCGCACTTGCAGTTGGAACGTGCGCGGCGGGTCAACGTTGGCGAGCGCGGGGATGGCGTGCGACGCCGCGCCGACGGCGACGAGCTGGCCGAAGGTCGTGCCCGGCGCGGCGGCGTCGCCGTAGATCGTCTGACCCCGACCGAGGACGTTCAGGTGGTTGAAGACGTTGAAGCCTTCGAGACGGAGCAGCAGCGCCGTGCGCTCGGAGGTCTTGATGCGATCCTCGACGAAGAGCGAGACGTCGGAGACCGGCGTGCTGCGGAAGAACGACTTGGGGACGACGAAGCCGTTAATCACAGGGCGGTCGTTGTTCAAGCCGTCGCCGTTGTTGTCTATGCCGGTCGTCGCGTTGAACGGGCGCGCGGTCGCGAACTGCGAGAGCGTGCCCGCCGTGAGGTTGAGCGGGAAGTGGTAGAGGAACGTCACGACGGCGCGGTGGCGCTGGTCGAGCAGGCTCGGTCCGCGCTCGTCCTCGCCGAGCCGCGTGATGACGCTCTGGTTGGGCCCAACGCCGTTGCCGTCCGGCTCGGTCGTGTTCGTCGCCTTCGAGAGCGTGTAGCTCGCCGAAGCGAACACACGGCGGCTGCCGCGGTAGCTGAACTGCGTCTGCAAGCCGTCGTAGTCCGCGACGCCGAGGTTCATCAGAACATTCACCTGTCGGACGCCGCCGTTCGCGGGCAGGATCGGGCGCGTGTTGTTCGCCTGCGCCACGGTGCGGGTTTGTCCGGGCGCGTTGCGGTCGAACTCCGAAGGCGCGTTGAGATCAATCGTGCGGTCGATGCCCGTCCAGTGCTGGTGCACGTAGTCGGACGAGAGGAAGAAGCCGCGACCGAACTCGTGCTCCGCGCCGAAGGTGAAGACCTGGCTGCGCGGGTTCGAGAGACTGTCGGGGTAACGGGGCAGCAGGTCGAAGTTCAGACCGAACTGCGCGAACTGCCGCTCGTAGAAGGGGCGGCGACCGGGCAGGATCGTGATGTCGCGCGCGGGGAGTTGCCTCGCCGGAAGAGTCCGCGGATCGACGTTGACCGGGGCGCACGTCAGGCAGGTCGGGAAGCCGACATCGCCGGGGCTGGCGGTGTAAGTCGCGAGCCCTCCCAAGCCCCCGGTGAGGGCGGCGGCATAGACGTTCGAGCGAATCTGCGTGTAGTACATCGCGTAGCCGCCGCGCACCGCCGTGTGCGCGTCGCCGCCGGGGTTCCAGCCGAAGCCGACGCGCGGCGCGAAGTTGCGGTCGGCGTTTGTCAGCGACTGCCGGTCGTAGCGCAAGCCGAGGTTGAGCGTGAGGTCGGGGCGCACGCGCCAGTTGTCCTGCACGAAGGCGCCGACGAGCCACTGCGTCAGGCGGTAGTCGGAGATGCCGAAGCTGATCGGCTGCGAGTAGTTCTGCACGTCGGCGAGGGTGAGCTGGCTGAACGGCGCGGTCGTCGTGTTCCTGAAGGTGAACGTGCCGAGGAGCGCCGTCCCGAACTCGTTGCCGAAGCCGCCCGAAGTGTGGCGCGCGAGGCTCCCGCCGAAGCGCAGGTCGTGGCGCCCGCGCGTCCACGTGAGCGTGTCGGAGAACTGACCTTGGCGGCTGAACAGATCGGCCGCGCGCGACTGCCCGATGGTGAAGGGGACGTCGCCGGCGCGCGCGTAAACGGTCGAGGGCGTGAACGGCTCCCAGCGCGTGACGGGATCGCCGTCGAGGAAGCTGAAGCGCGCCTCGTTGAGCATGTCGGATTCGATGACCCAGGTGTGGTTCGCCTGCGCCGACCAGCCGTGGCGCGAGTACTTGCGCCCCGTGCTCGGCGCGGACGCCCCGCCGACGGTGTCCTGCGGGTTCGTGTCGAAGAACCGATCAAGGTTGAAGCGCGCCATCAGGTTCTGCGCCGACGTGAGCTTGTGATCGACGCGCGCGTCGAGCAGCTCCTGGCGGTAGAAGCCCGTGTAGGCGAGGTCGCCGTCCGGCGGGAGCACGAACGGGGGGAGCGACGGCGAGAGGAAGGTCGTCCTGTCTTGGCGCGTGTAGTCGTCCGTGACGAAGAAGAAAGTCTTGTCTTTGACGATGGGTCCGCCGATGGAGCCGGAGAACTGGTTGAGCTTGTCGGGCGTGTCCGCCGCGTTGACGGCGGCGAGCGTCGTCGGCGTCGCGCAGGTCGCCACCGACGACGGGCAGAAGTGGCGTGTGCCGAACGCCTTCGCCTGCCAGCCGCCGGGGCGGCTCATGTAGAGCCCCTCACCGTGGAGGTTGTTCGTGCCCGACTTGGTGACGATGTTGACGGCGGCACCGGCAGTCCAGCCGAACTCCGAGGAGAAGGAGTTGGAGAGCACGTTCATCTCCTGCACGGAGCCCACGGGGACGGTGATGAGCGCGGTCTGCCGCCCCCAAGCCTCGTCGTCGCTCGCGCCGTCGAGCGCGTAGGTCGCCTCGCGCCGCCCGCCCGCGCCCGTCACGACGTAAATCTGGTTGACGAAGAGATCGCCCGTGCCCTTGGCGGGGCGGAAGGCGGAATTGAGGAGCGGCAGCGCGGAGACCTTGCGACCGGGGATCGGCGTCTCGTTGATCTGTTCGCTCTCAAGCCCCTTGCCGATCTGCGGGTCTGCGCGCACGCCCTCGACCGTGCCGTAGATCGTGACCTGCGCCTCCTGCGCGCCGGGCAGCAGCGTGACCCTCACCGTCGCGGTCTCGCCCGCGCGCAGAGCGACGCCGCGGCGCTCCTCCTTGCCGAAACCTTCCTTCGACACGGAGATCGTGTAAGTCCCGGTGAGCGACAGCGCCGGGACGGTCACGCCCCCCTCGCTCCCCGTCACGGCGTCGCGCGAGCCGCCCGTCGCGTCGTTCACCACGGAGACCCTCGCGCCCGGCACGACCGCGCCGTGCTGATCCAACGCGACGACGACGAGCGACGCCGTGTTCGGCGACTGCGCGGGCGTCGGCACGGCGGCGAGCGCGGCGAGCGCGGCGGCGCGGGCCAGAGCGCGCGCGGCGCGGCGGAAGTTTCTGCCGGGCGCGGCACCGGGGCGCGCGCGCGGGGTGATGGGAATTGATCGGCGCATCGTCTTAGTTTTCGCGGGGCTCAAGTTCCAGCCGCGCACGGATCGCGTCGGCTCTTTCGGCAAAGGGTTGTGTCGGGTGACCGAAGCGCACGCCTTCCGCGCCGGGGCAGACCGCGGCTCGCGGGGGGAGGGGCTTTCGGAAGGTAAGAGATTAGCCCGCGCGGGAAACTACTACCAACGCTCGTAGGTTCCGCGAGGCGCGCACGCGTGCCGCGCGCGCGCGAGACGATGGGATCGCGGCGGGGGCGCGGGAGGACTCGACACGGGGCGCGTTCGCTCTGCTATACTCACGCGCCATGAGAAACACCCCCGAGTCGCGCCTCCTCGCCCTCCTTCTAGTCGTCGGCTTCGCGGTCTCGCCCGCGCTCGCCACCTGCGGCGGGGGCGGGGGCGGGGGCGTCGGCGGCATGAACAGCAGCAACAACACGAACGACGCCGTCGTCTATCGCGTGCCGTGGCGCGTCATCGCGCCGCAAGACCCGCCGCCGAGCGCGGGGCTCGTGCTCTACTGGTTCCCCGCGTCGAACGACGAGGTGCAGCGCTCCTCCCTGCGCGAGTCGCGCGCGCTGACGCTCTACGCGGCGCAGTGCGTCTCGATGGCTGTGGCGGACGTCAAGACGCCCGCGGCGCGGCAGCTCGTCGGCGACTCGAAGCCGCCCGTGGCGGTGCTGGCGACTTACGACGGCAAGGCGCTCGGCAAGCTCGAGAACACGAACGGCATGCTCAAAGTCGCGCAGGTCGAGAAGCTCGTCGAGACCGAGATGAAGAAGCGCGAGGACGCCGTCGATCAGAATTTGAAGGACGGCAAGGACAAGGCGAAGACGGGCGACAGCGAGGGCGCGATCAAGCTCCTGAGCGCCGTCGCCGACGAGAAGTGCATGTTCCCGAAGAAGGCGAAGGAGGCGACGGGCGAGCTGAAGAAGCTCGGCGTCAAAGGCATCGCCGCCGCGTCGCCCGAGACTTTCCCCGCGCCGAGCTTCGACCGCCGCGTCGGCGCGCGCATCATCAGTACGATGCGCGAGGGCTTGCGCGCCGAGATGGCCGGGCGATACGTCGAAGCCGGGCGGCTCTACTCGCTCGCGCACAGGATTGATCCTGCCGATCCCGTGCCGCTGCGTTTCCTCGGCGAACTCTACCGACACCAGACCGGCGAGTGGGAGAAGGCGCGCGCCGCCTTCGACACGCTCCTCTCGATGCCCGCCGACCCGCTCTCGCGCGCCGTCGCCCTGCACGGCTTGGGCAAGATGACCATTCACGAGGGCGAGTTCAAGAAAGGCTTGGCTTTAATGGAGCAGTCGGTCGCAGAGTTCCCGCTCGCGCTCGCCTACCGCAACCTCGCCGTCTATTGGAACTCGGAAGGCGACGCGGAGAAAACGGCGATGTACGTCAAGAAGGGGCTCGACCTCGATCCGAAGGACTCCTTCAACCGCGTCTTCGCCGCCGTCTTCCTGGCTGCGAGCGGGCGCAAGGACGAGGCTCTGAAGATCGCCCGCGCCAACCGTCAGCTTCTCCCAGCCTCCTACAACCTCGCCGCGATCTACGCGCAAGCCGGGCGGCGCGACGAAGCGCTCGCGCTCTTGCGCCGCCACTTCTTCCGGTACGAGCGCTACCAGTCGGTGCGCGCGAAAGAGATGATGGAGGCGCGCGTTGACGCCGTGTTCGACTCGATCCGCGACGACCGCACCTTCGTCGCGCTGACCAGCGGAGCCGACGGCAGGCTCCCCGTGCCGATGCGACAGACCAACGCGGGCACGAACGACAGGTGAGCGGGTTCGGCGCGCCGCGGCTTCAGGCACGCAGCCGATTAGCCTCCCCGCCGCGATTCAACGAAAGGCTCGGACGTTCGGAAGAATGTCCGAGCCTTTCGCACTTCTATTCGACTTCGCCGAAGTTTCCAGCCATAATTTCCCCACACCACTTCGGGGGGAAATCTGATGAGCCCACGCCGCCTTCTATGTCTGTCGGTCTTCGTCGTCTTGTCAGTCGCGTTGTTGTCGGTCGCGCCGAAACAACACGCGTCCGTTTCTTCGCAGCAGCAGTTAACGCCGCAGCAACGGGAGCTCGCCGACTACATCAAGAACAACTACACGAAGCGCGAGGTGATGATCCCGATGCGCGACGGCGTCAGGCTCTTCACCTCGATCTACGAGCCGAAGGATGGGTCGCAGAAGTACCCGATCATGCTCGACCGCACGCCCTACACCGTCGCGCCCTACGGCGCGGGCGAGTTCAAAACTTCACTGGGTCCCGACGAGCTGTTCGCGCGCGAGGGCTACATCTTCGCCTATCAGGACGTGCGCGGTCGCTGGATGAGCGAGGGCGAGTTCGAGGACGTGCGCCCCTACGTCGCGAACAAGACGGGCAAACAGATTGACGAGACTTCGGACACTTACGACACGGTCGAGTGGCTGGTGAAGAACGTCGCGAACAACAACGGGCGCGTCGGCGTCTGGGGCATCTCGTACCCCGGCTTCTACACCTCGATGGCGGGGATTGACTCTCACCCGGCGGTCAAAGCCATCTCGCCGCAGGCGCCCGTCTCCGACTGGTTCCACGGCGACGACATGCACCACAACGGCGCGTTCATCCTCGCGCAGAACTACGCCTTCTTCGGCTTCTTCGGTCAGCCGCGCCCCGCGCCCACGTCCGACCCCGCCTCCCTCAAAACCTTCGACGTCGGCACGGAGGACGGCTACAAGTTCTTCCTCCAGATGGGCGGCTTGAAGAACACGGGCGACTACTACCAGCAGAAGCTCGGCACGCGCATCAAGTTCTGGGACGAGATGCTCGCGCACCCCAACTACGACAAGTTCTGGGACGACCGCAACGTCCTGCCGAAGCTCAAGAACATTCACGCCGCGGTGATGACCGTCGGCGGCTGGTACGACAACGAAGACCTCTTCGGCGCGCTGAACACCTACCGGCACGTCGAGCGGCAAGACCCCGGCATCTTCAACGTGCTCGTGGTGGGTCCCTGGTTCCACGGCGGCTGGGTGCGCTCGGACGGCGACTGGCTCGGCACCGCTTACTTCGGCGCGAAGACCGGCGTGGATTACCGCTCGCGCTTCGAGCTGCCGTTCTTCAACCACTTCCTGAAAGACAAGGGCGACATCTCGCAGATCAAAGAGGTCAACCTCTTCGACACCGGCGCGAACGAGTGGCGCAGCTTCGCGGACTTCAGCCCGTCGCCGCGCGAGGCGACCGACACGCCGCTCTACCTGCAACCGGACGGCAAGCTCTCTTTCGAAAAGCCGACGGCGAGCGCAAACTCCTCCGACGAGTACGTGAGCGACCCCTGGAACCCCGTCCCCTACACGCAGAAGATCACCCTCAACTACCCGCGCGACTTCATGACCGAAGATCAGCGCTTCGCCTCGCGCCGCCCCGACGTGCTCACCTACCAGACCGACCCGCTCACCTCAGACGTCACCGTCGCGGGCGACATCAAGCCGCAGCTCTTCGTCTCCTCGACGGGGACGGACTCGGATTTCGTCGTCAAGCTGATAGACGTTTTCCCGGACGACTACAAGTACCCCGAAGGCGCGACGCCGCCGGCGGACTCCGCCGCCTGCGTCTTCCAGCCCGGCGGCTACGAGATGCTCCTGCGCGGCGAGACCTTCCCCGCGCGCTTCCGCGACGGCTTCGAGCGCCCCGCGCCGCTCACGCCGAACGCCGTGACGAAGATCGCTTACGTCATGCCCGGCGTGCTGCACACCTTCAAGCGCGGTCACCGCATCATGGTGCAGATACAGTCAACGTGGTTCCCGCTCGTCGCGCGCGACCCGCAGCGCTACGTCCCCAACTACAAGCTCGGCACCGACGCGGACTTCCAGAAGGCGACCGAGCGCGTCTATCACGCCGCCGCGACGCCCTCGCAGATCGTCCTGCCAATCTTGAAGAGGTGAGGCTACGCGAGCATAGAGAGATTTAGCTCCGTGGGAGCGGAATGTTTATAGCCCGCGCGCCATCCATAGTTTCTTGAAGCCCCGTCAGGGGTGACATGTCGCTCCTACGGAGCTTCATAGGTCAGGGTGTGTGCGCGGGCTATAAACATTCCGTCCCTACGGGACTTTCTAGACATCCTCACGCCTTATTGGAAATGAAGTTCTTTACTGCGCCGAAGATAGTTCCGGCTGCGCGGCGACCGGCGGCGCGTGCGGCGCGGGCGAAGGGGCGCGCTTGCGCGTCGTCATGAACGGGCGCTCGAAGAGGCGGTAGTAGCCCCACGCGAAGAGCACCGCGAGCGGCGTCATAATCAGCAGCGTGACCGTGAGGATGTGCAGGCGCGTGAAGCCGAACCAGTACCACTTCATCAGGACGAGCAGGTGCGTGAGGTACAGCGAGTAGGAGATGAGCCCGACGGGCGCGAGCCAGCGCACGCCCCGAGGCGCGCGCGAAGCGGCGCGACGCCACGCCTGTTCCTTCAGCACCGCGTAGTTCACGAGCACGAAGAAGCCGACGCCCCACGCCGGGTGCATCAGCAGCCACCCCGCGTCGTGCAGCCAGACGCGGTGCTCGACGTAAGGGAGCCCGAGCGCGAGCCCCATCGCCGTCAGAAGTGAGGCGAACGAGTAGCGCAGCCTGTAGCACCACGCGGGGAGCCGCGTGACGCCGAGCGCCGCCTCGACGCCGAGCGCGCCGAGCGCCCAGATGATCCAGCTCGTCGCCGCCGCCTCGCTCACGGGAATCTCCACGCCCGCGAAGTAACCCAAAGACCGACCGAGCAGCAGCCAGCCGACGCGCGCCGCGGCGCAGACGAAGAGCGTGCGCGCCCAGCCGTGTCGCACGCGCAGCGCGAGCAGGAGGAAGTAGGCGAGGTAGAGTTGCTCCTCGATGGCGAGCGTCCAGAACGCGCCGTTGATCGTGTAGGTCGTGCGCGGATCGAGGTTGTGGATCATCAAGAGGTGCAGCAGCGCGTCCCACAGGTACGCGCCGTTCACCTCGACGTGCGAGACGTAAGCCGAGTGCGCGAGGTAGAGAACCAGCGCGGCGAGGTACGGCGGGTAGAGGCGTCTGACGCGCCGCTTCCAGAACGGGAGGAAGGGGACTTGCGGGCTTTCGACCCCGTTGGCGCGCCCGCGCGCCCAGTGGAGGTGTATGCAGAAGCCCGAGATGACGAAGAAGAGATAGACGCCCGCGTAGCCGAAGTGGACGAGGTAGGCTGTGACGACGGGCAGCCACCACTGCCAGCCGCCCGCGGCGGTCAGGGGCGCGACGCCGAGCGCGTGGTAGAGGACGACGACGAGCGCCGCCCCGCCGCGCATCGCGTCGAGGCTCAACACCCGCCCGATCTTTTTCCCCGCCAGCGTCATCACTTCGAAAGCGCCGTCAAGTATGCCACGTCGCGCACGATAGTTTCACGCCGCCGTGGTCTTTCCGAAGTCGTGAGTTTGACATCCCGCCGGGGTGCGCCCAAGATGTTGATGAATCGAGCTTAGCTCGCTCCCTTCTCAGTCTCTCTGGGATTCGCCAGACCTTCTGAAGTCGACAGCTACACAGACGAGCGGCACGCCGAAGCCCCGGCTCGAAGTCTCCGCACGGCGGACGTGAGCGAGTCTCGGACTGCGGCGTGAGGAGGTCAAGGTATGAGTCACCCAAACAGAGCCCTTCGCACGGTGCTCGCGGTCGTGTGCGCGGCGGCGGCGGTCGCGGCGGCGTGGCAGTTCTACCTCTTCGTCCAGTTCAGGAACGCGGCGGGCGGCGTCGATCCGCAGGGCGGCACGTCGAACCTGTGGCTCGCCATCGGCGCGACCCTCGTCGCGTGCGCCGCGGGCGGGTACCTCGCCTTCTCCGCCGTCACGCACGAGAAGGAAGACGTGATGCACATCACCTCTTAGCCGGGTCGTTTAAGATCGCAACGCGCGCCCGAACCCCGACGGCTCACGTCGCCGCCGCCGTCTCGGCGTGTGACCGCTTCATTTCACACGACTAAAATTCGCATGACTAAAACATTTCGGAAGGCGGACGACGGCGACGACCCGGCGCGCGGCGAACAGCGCGGCGGGATCGACTCGCACTTCCGCCTGATCGTCGTCGCGGCTCTCAGGAGCAAGCAGCTGGTGCGCGGCGCGCGCCCGCGCGTCGAAGCCGATCCGCTCCGGCGCAAGAACGCGAGCATCGCCCTCGAAGAAGTGAAAAGGGGGCTCGTGCCTTTCACGATCACGGACGGGGCTGTCGTCGGCGGTTGAGAAGGGAGCGTATGAGTTTCTGCCCCGGTTGCGCCTGCCGCCTGCGCGGGCTGCGCCTGCGCTGCCCGGACTGCCGCCGGCTGACGGCGAGCTGGCTGCACGTCACGTGCGCCGCGGCTCTCGACGCCGCGGCGCTGCTCTACGTGCTCGGACTCTTCCGTTGAAGTGCGGGCGGCTGTGAGGGAAGAAGATCGTTAAGCTCACGGAACTGCGCGTCTATTTTAACCCCGCCGTCGCGCGCGCGCCCGGCGCGAACGGGCTGTTCTACAGCAGGCGCGCCGACGGACCCTTCTACCGCTGGCACTACGACGAGCAGAGCGGCGCCTGGTCTGTCTCGCGCGTGAGCCTGTCGAACCTGACCTTGCGCGCGCTCTCGGTCGCGCACTGGGAGAACGTGCCGCCAGCCTTGCAGGCGAAGCTCGTCAACCACTACGCGGAGTAGGCGCGTGATGAAAGTCTCACCGAGCGCGAGCGCGCGAGTGGGGCGTGACGACGACTCTGATCGTCAGCGGGCGCGCGGCTTTGGTCGGTTATTTGAACCTGTAGGTGATGCGCCCGCGCGTGAGATCGTAGGGCGACATCTCGACGCTGACGCGGTCGCCCGTCAGGATGCGGATGCGGTGCTTGCGCATCTTGCCGGAAATCTGCGCGAGCACGACGTGGTCGCTGCCGTCGAGCCGGACTTTGAAGAAGGCGTTGGGCTGCTTGTCGATGATCACGCCCTCGGCGGGGATCAGGTCTTCTTTAGACAATAAATTCTCTCCTCAAGTTTAAGCACGACGAGAGCCGTGCGTTTGTCGCTAGTCGCGTGTGAAAGCCTCCGGCACTTTAGATGAGTGCCGGAGGCTTTCGCGTGAAAGAGCGTCGCCGGTGGCGACAACTACTTAGTAACGGTTGCCGCCGTAACCGCCGCGACCGCCCCCGCCGCCGCCGCGGTTGCCGCCGCCGCCGAAGCCGCCGCGACCGCCGCCGCCGCCGCCGCGATCCTCGCGGGGCTTCGCCTCGTTGACGTTCAGGGCGCGACCGCCGAGGTCTTGACCGTTGAACTTCTGGATCGCGGCGTTGCCCTCCTCCTTCGAGGACATCTCGACGAAGCCGAAGCCGCGCGAGCGACCCGTGTCGCGATCTTCCACCACCGTGGCGGACTCGACCGTGCCGGCTTGCGAGAACAGGTCGCGCAGGTCTTCGCTCGAAGTGTTGAACGAGAGGTTGCCGACGTAAAGTTTCATGGACATTGATTGTGTACCTTTCCCCCTGCGGGGCGTCGAAAGAAGCTTCGAATCGAAGTGGCTTCGTCTTTGACGGTGGCGGCGAAGTCTCGCGTTCGGATGCTCTCTAAAGGGAGCGGCTTCTGAAGTTGATGTCAGCCTGCTCTCGGACTATCCAAACGCCGCCGCCTGTTCGAAAGGCTTGGGCGCGTCACCGTTGACGCAAGAGAGAAGGGTTAACCTGCCTGATAGGATGCCCTAGTTCGTGACCCGGTTGCAAGTGCGGGCGGGCGGTTAATCGTCAGCCTCGCCGTGTTTATTCTGTCACGGCGCGCGCGCCAGCAAGAGAACTTACACAACTATTACAAACGACCGCGCCGCGGGCTGCTACGATGCACGGGTCGCACGCGTCAAAACGTTCGGCGCAATTATAAATTCAGACTTCAGAGGTTTCATGCAAAGAGAGACAGTGCTTCCGAACCGGGCGGGCGTCAACTGGGCGACCTCGACCTTCCTCGTCGTCTTCCACCTCTGCGCGGTCGCCGCGCTCTTCACGTTCAGTTGGCAGGCGCTCTTCGTCATGCTCGCGCTGTGGTGGGTCGCCGGGTCGCTCGGCATCGGCATGGGCTTCCACCGGCTGCTGACGCACCGCGGCTACAAGACGCCGAAGTGGGTCGAGTACCTGCTGACGATCTGCGGCACGCTCGCGCTCGAAGGCGGCGAGATCGACTGGGTCGTGACGCACCGCATACACCACTCGCACACGGACGCGGCGGGCGACCCGCACACGCCGCGCCACGGTCGCTTCTGGGCGCACGTCGGCTGGGTGCTGCGCG
This sequence comes from Acidobacteriota bacterium, assembly GCA_020201365.1. Lineage (GTDB taxonomy): Bacteria > Acidobacteriota > Blastocatellia > Pyrinomonadales > Pyrinomonadaceae > JAIVGV01. The sequence goes on along the minus strand of JAIVGV010000291.1, from coordinate 1,876 downwards.
GCACGGCGCAGCAGCACGGCGAAGTCGTGATGCGCCGCTACGCGCCCGACCTGATGCGCGATCCGTTCCACCGCGTCCTCAACCGCTTCTACTGGGTTCCGATCATCTGCGTCGGCTTGGCGCTGTTCTATTTCGGCGGCTGGTCTGTCTTGATGTGGGGCGTCTTCCTGCGCGTCACCCTCAACCTGCACTTCACCTGGCTCGTCAACTCGGCGACGCACCTGTGGGGCAAGCGGCGTTTTAAGACGACCGACGACTCGACCAACCTCTGGTGGGTCGCGCTCCTCACCTTCGGCGAGGGCTGGCACAACAACCACCACGCGCACCCGCGCTCGGCGCGCCACGGTCTGCGCTGGTACGAGATAGACGTGAACTGGTACGGCATCCGCGCGCTCCAACTCCTCGGACTCGCGCGCGACGTCAAGCTCACCAGCCCGGCGTTGTTCGCGCCGCAGACAGAATCCGCGCCGCTCAGACGGGCAGCGTGAAGAAAACGGTGAAGTCGGGACGATGAACGATGACGTAAGCGCAACCTGTCTTTCACTCCGTCGTTCATCGTCCCGACTTCATCGTCTATAATAGTCCGTCATGCGTCTCGGCGGTCGTCGCAAGTCGGTCATCTTCTTCCTCACGCTCGGCGTCTGCCTGGTCGCGCTCGCGCTCGCGCTCAACGTCGGGTGGATACTCCTCAACTGGCGCGAGGTCGCGCTGCTCGTGCTCGGCGTCGTCGTCTTCGTCGTCATCATCACCGGCGTCGTCCTCAACACCACCTTCCTCATACGCGAGATCCGCCGCAACGAGCAGCACGACGCCTTCATCAACGCCGTCACGCACGAGCTGAAGACGCCGATCACCTCGATCCGCCTCTACCTTGAGACTTTGAAGACGCGCGAAGTGTCGGACGCGCGCCGCCGAGAGTTCTACGACATCATGCTCGCCGACAGCGCCCGGCTCATGCAGACGGTCGAGCAGGTCTTGCGCGCCGGTCGCGCGACGCACAAGCAGCGTCGCTCGAACGCCTCCGTCATCAACCTCGGACAACTGACGCGCGAGTGCCTGGAGCTGATCCGCGTCCGCTACGATCTCGATCCCGCCTCGCTCCACTACACGGAGACGCTCGACGAGGCGGGCGCGCGCGTCTCCGGCGACACGGACGAGCTGCGCGCCGTCGTCTCGAATCTGCTCGACAACGCCGTCAAGTATTCGGATAAAGAGATTGACATCGCGGTCGAGGTCGCGACGCTCGACGAGCGGCGCGTCGCCCTGCGCGTCAGTGATCGCGGCGTCGGCATCCCGCGCGCGCAGCTCAAGCGCATCTTCCGGCGCTTCTACCGCGTGCAGGGCGGCTTCATGAAGCGTTTCAAGGGGACGGGTCTCGGTCTCTTCATCGTGCGCTCGGTCGTCGAGCGTCACGGCGGGCGCGTCTTCGCCGAGAGCGCTGGTGTCGGGCGGGGCAGCACGTTCACGATCCTGCTGCCGAGGGCTTGAGATGAGCGCGGTGCTGATCGTCGAAGACGAGAAACACTTAGCCGACGGCTTGCGCTACAACCTCGAAGCCGAGGGCTACGAGGTCGCGTGCGTCGCGGACGGCGAAGCCGCGCTCGCGCTCCTCGTCGAACGCCGCGCGCCCTTTGACGCCGTCGTGCTCGACGTGATGCTGCCCGGCTTGGACGGCTTCGCGGTCGCAACGGAGTTGCGCCGCGCCGGTCAGTTCGTCCCCGTCCTGATGCTCACGGCGCGCGGACGCCCCGAAGACGTGCTGCGCGGCTTCGAGTCGGGCGCGGACGATTACCTGCCCAAACCCTTCGAGCTGTCCGTCCTCATCGCGCGCCTCAACGGTCTCCTGCGCCGCCGCGAATGGTTCCACCTCGCACAG
>JAIVGV010000469.1 GCA_020201365.1 Acidobacteriota bacterium | reverse complement strand
GTTCCTACTTCATCGTTCCCCCTCCGTGATCTCTGTGACCGCTGTGGCTAGTCGTTGCTTTTCAGAATCTGTTAGCGCCGCGCGGGCGCGCTCTGCCTGCGCTCGGTGCGGGCGGGCTCGCGCGCGGGCGGCGGCGCGGACTGCCAGCGCCACGCGACGTAAACGACGAGCAGCAGGAGCGCCAAGACGAGGACGAGCGCGAGACGCACGAAGAGCCGGAGCGCGCGCCGCGCCACGAAGAGCGTGACGGCGAACGCGGCGAGCGCGAGGACGACGACGATGGCGACGGCGCTCGTCAGCATGTTGGACGCTCAATCAGGATCAGGGCTTGCGGTAGCCGGCGCGCACGACCGTCTTGATGTTGCCGCGCACGTGGAAGTCGCCCTCGATCTCTACGCGCAGAGGGTCGCACGCGGCGACGAAGTCTTCGAGGATGACGTTGACGACGTGCTCGTGGAAGATTTTCACCTCGCGGAACGAGTTGATGTAGAGCTTCAGACTTTTGAGCTCGACGCAGCGCTCGTTCGGAACATACGAGAGCTTGATGACGGCGAAGTCCGGGAAGTCCGAGAACGGGCAGATCGCCGTGAACTCCGGCATCTCGAAGCTGACCGTGATCTCGCGCCCCGGGAACTCGTAAGGGAACGTGTCGAGCGGGTGAAGGTTCATCTCCGCGCGCGGGGTGGGGCGGATGTCGAGGCCCTGTTGATTAACCGGCGGGAGCTGCGTGTCGGCTGCTGCCATGGCGACCACTCGTCTCTCCTTCGTCGTGCGCGAAGGCTGATGTTAACCGAGCGGGCGCGGCGCGGGCAAACAGGGCGCGACGGGCGGCGCGCGGCGGCGCCTGCGTGCGGGAGAACTGCGGAGACGAAAGGAGGCAGCCGCCCGCCGGACGCTGCCCCTCTCCCCTCCCCGGCGCGGCGCGAGCGCCGGGGCGTTTCGATCCGCGCGCAGCCGCCCTCGTGAGCGCGGCTAGCGGTTCGAGTTGTTCGAGTTCGACGTGTTCGAGTTGCCGTTCGAGTTGCGGCTGCGCTTCGCGCCGCGGTTGGAGTTTCCGTTCGCGTTCGCGTTCGCGTTCATGTTCATGCCGCCCATGTTGGAGTTCGCGCCCGTCGTGCCCTTCATCCCGGCGGCGAGATCGCGCGCCATCTGGAGGTGCTGCTGCACGGCGGGGAGCGTCTTGGCGGCGAAGGCTTTGGCGTCGGCGTCCCTGCCCCCGCCCGACTCCTTCGTCATCAGCTTCTCCATCGCCGCGTGATCCTTGACGCCGGAGTTTCGGACGTACTCCGCGTCGAACTGCGCGCCCGACAATTTCGACAGCTTGTCCAGCTCCGCCTGATGCTTCGGGTCGGGCGCGTTCGGGAGGGCGACGCCCTTCGAGGCGGCGAGCTGCTGAAGCTCCGCGTTGTTCGCCGTGTGATCGTCAATCATCTTCTGCGCGTACTGCTTGACCTGATCGCTCGACGCGCGTTCGAGCGCGACGCGCGCCGCGGCGACTTCCGCCAGCCCGCCCGCCGCAGCCGTCGTCATGAACTTCGCGTCCGCCGAAGTCGCGCCGCTGTTCGAGTTCATCGTGCCGCCGTTGGCGTTGCCGCCGCGGCTGCGGTTCGAGTTGCCGTTCGTGTTCTGCGCGTCCTGACTCGTGCGCGGGCTGCCCGTAGCGTTGCCGTTCGAGTTCTGCCCGCCGGCGCGCGCGGCGAAGTCGCCGCCGAAGGCGACGAGCGCGCCCGCCAGCGCGCAGGCTGCCAGCCAGACCACCCTCTTGTCTCTGCTCATCACTGCTCCTCCTTGCTCACCTGCTTGGTTGTGATCGTTACCGGACGAAAAAATTTCGGGCGACGAGTCGCTTGTACCCGCCGCCCTTCACGAAATTTTTTCGCGCGTGTGGTTTTACGCGCCACCTGATACGCCGCCGCGACGCCGCGCTCAGGATCGCCACATCATCGGCGCGCCCGCGCCGGTGTTGCCGCGACCGATGAGAAAGATTTTGACGAGGACGAGACCGGCGACGAAGCCGCCGATGTGCGCGGCGTAGGCGACGCCGCCGCCCTCCTGCGATCCGCCGCCGAACATCCCGAGCCCGTTGACGAGCTGGAAGACGAACCAGATGCCGATGGCAGCCCACGCCGGGATCGTCGTCAGGAAGCGGAAGACGATGGCGCGCACCTGCCTGTTCGGGAAGAGCAGCAGGTAGCCGCCTAAGACGCCGGAGATCGCGCCCGACGCGCCGAGGCTCGGCACGTACTGGTTCGCGCCGAACGCGACGGTCGAGAAGACGTGCGAGAGGTCCGCGATGAAGCCGCACAGCAGGTAGAAGATCAGATAACGCAAATGCCCCATGCGATCCTCCACGTTATCGCCGAAAATCCACAAGAAAAGCATGTTGCCCGCGATGTGCGCGAGCCCGCCGTGCATGAACATCGAGACGAGCAGGGTGAGATAGACGCTGCCCGGCGTCGGCTGGAGATCGATCTGACCGGCGACCTCGTTCGTCACCGGATCGCGCACGACGACGGGCTTGTCCACGTCCTTCCCCGTCACGATCTCGTAAGGGACGGTCGCCCAGGCGTAGGTGAACTTGTCGTTCGTGCCGAAGCCCTGGAAGAGGGCGAAGACGAGCACGTTGAGACCGATGAGAATGTAATTCACGACCGGCGTCGTGGTGCGATCCGAGTTGTCGTCTGAAATCGGTAAGACCATCTTCGCTCACCCCTCACCCGTTCGTCAGCCTGAAGCCAATGCGAAAGCGCGCCGCCCCTCCATCACTCCATCGTTCATCGTTCCGACTTCACCGTTTCCCTCACGTCTCGCCCTTCGCGGCGGCGACGGCGAACGCCGGATCGCCGTGCTTGAGATCGTACTCGATCTCTTTCGGCGTGCCGAAGACGGCGGCGCGCTCGTCGTCGAACTCGCCCTCCCAGCGCGCGACGACGCACGTCGCCAGACAGTTGCCGACGACGTTGACGCACGTGCGCCCCATGTCCATCAGCTCGTCCACGCCGAAGATGACGGCGACGCCGATGGGACCGAGATTCTGCGGGAGGAAGCTGCCGAGGGTCGCCAGCAGGATGACGAGCGCGGCGCGCGGCACGCCGGCGACCCCCTTGGAAGTGATCATCAGCGCGAGCATCATCACGATCTGCTGCGCGAACGTCATGTGAAAGCCGGTGGTCGTCTCCGCCGCCTGCGCGACGAAGACGGAAGCCATCGCGAGGTAGAGCGTCGTGCCGTCGAGGTTGAAGCTGTACCCGGTCGGGATGACGAAGCCGACGATGCGCGGCGGCACGCCCAGCCGCTCCATCACCTCCATCGCTTTGGGGAGTGCGGACTCGCTGCTCGTCGTCACGAACGCGATGGTCGCCGGCTCGCGCACGGCTTTGAAGAACTTGACGACGGGGATGCGCGCGATGAGCAGAACAGCGCCGAGCACGACGACGACGAAGACGACGAGCGCGAGGTAGAGCGAGCCGATGAGCTTGGCGAAGTGCCAGAGGATGTCTAAGCCCTGCGTCGCGATCGTGTGCGCCATCGCCGCCCCGACGCCGACGGGCGCGAACATCATCACGTAACCCGTGAAGCGGAACATGATCTGCGACAGGCTCTCGCAGGCGCGTAAGATAGGTCTTCCCTTCTCGCCGAGCGCCGAGAGCGCCATCGCGAAGAGGATCGAGAAGGCGACGATCTGCAAAACGTCGCCGCGCACCATCGCGTCCACGACGGACGCGGGGAAG
>JAIVGV010000015.1 GCA_020201365.1 Acidobacteriota bacterium | reverse complement strand
CCGAATATCACGCCCGACTTCGGACGCCTGCCGCAGACGGGCACCTACCGCGTCGTCGCCAACTCTACCCGGCCTGGCGACAGCGGCAGCTACACCGTGACGCTCAACGTCGCCGCGACCAACTGCTCGTCCGCCTCAATCAACGTCGGAGAGACTAAGACGGGCAAGCTGCAACAGGACGACTGCCACCTGCCTGCGGACGACTCCTTCATGGACGTCTACACCTTCAACGGCACAGCGGGTCAGCAGATCAACATCACCATGGCGCACCCGCCGACTTCAGGTCTCGACCCGTACCTGTTCTTGCTCTCGCCGAGCGGCTCAGTGCTCTTCCAAGACGATGATGGGCTCGCACCGTCGCCGAACCTCGACGCGCGCATCCCTGCGGGCAGCGGCAACGTCACGCTGACCGCGACGGGTGTCTACACGATCTACGCCGACGCCGCTACGCCGGGCAACGTAGGTGACTACTCGCTCACCCTCGCGGGCACACAGGTCTGTACCTACTCGCTCACCTCCACCGCGCGCACCGTCTCGGCGGGCGGCGGCACGTTCACCACGGACGCCTTCACGACGCAGGCGGGCTGCGCCGCGCCGAGCGTCGCGAGCAACACGACCTCCTTCATCACCGCTGGCACGGCGGCGGTCAACGCGAGCGGGCAGGGCACGTTCTCCTACACCGTCGCGGCGAACTCGACGACCGCGGCGCGCTCCGGCATGCTCACCGTCGGCGGTCAGACCTTCACGGTCAACCAGGACGCCGCGTGCGCCGCCGGGGTCTTCCCGGCGTCCGCGCCCTTCACGCAGTCGGGCGGCACGGGTCGCCTCTCGGTCTTCCCGACGGGGCAGTGCTCCTGGACGGTCTCGACCGCGACGCCGTGGATTCACATCACCACGCCCGCGGGCGGCGGCACGGGGACGGGCAACGGGCGCGTGCGCTTCAGCGTTGATGCGAACGGCGGCGCCTCGACGCGCACCGGCACGATCAACGTCGGCACGGCGACCTTCACCGTGACGGAGACCTCGGCGGGCACCACGCCGCAGGTTCAGTTCAGCAGCGCCGCCTACTCCGTCAACGAGAACGACGCGAGCAAGTCGGTCACGATCACGGTCTCGCGCACCGGCGACACGGCGGGCGCGGTGACGGTTGACTACGCGACCGTTGACGATCCCGCGCCCGTCCCCTGCGATCCGAACGCCCGGGACAGCAACAACCAGCCCTTCCCGCACGGCAAGGCTTACGCGCGCTGCGACTACGCGACGACGATTGACACGCTCACCTTCAACCCCGGCGAGACGACCAAGACTTTCGTCGTCCCGCTCATCAACGACACGCACTTCGAGGGCGCGGAGACGTTCCAGGTCGCGCTCTCGAACCCGCAGGGCGCGCTGCTCGGCACGCCGGCGACCGCGACCGTCACGATCGGCGACGACGAGACGGCGCAGGCGACCACGAACCCGAGCCGGCAGGCGGCGTTCTTCGTCCGCCAGCAGTACCTCGACTTCCTCAACCGCGAGCCCGACCCCGACGGCTTCGCCCTCTGGACGGGGCTCTTCAACGGCTGCTCGAATCAGGACAACTTCGATCCGAACAACCCGGCGCACTTCTGCGACCGCGTGGCGATCTCTTCGGGCTTCTTCCTCTCGCAGGAGTTCCAGCTCAAGGGCTTCTTCGTCTTCCTCTACTGGAAGGTCTCTTTCGCCACGCAGTCCGACCCGAACTACTACCCGGCTTACGAGGAGATCGTGCCCGACATGCGGCGCGTCACCGGCTCGAGCGCCAACGAGGTCTTCGCCAAGCGCAACGACTTCGCCGAGGACTGGGTCAACCGCCCCGCCTTCAAGGCGCGCTACGACGTGATTACGAACAACGGTCAGTTCGTTGACACGCTGCTCTCGAACGTCGGCGCGACGCTCTCGACCGCCGACCCGAACTCCGGCGAGACGCGCAACTCGCTCGTCGCCGCGCTCGACGCCGCGACGAAGACGCGCGCCGACGTGCTGCGCGTCATCGTCGAGAGCAAGGAGGTCAACGACCGGCAGTTCAACGCCGCGTTCGTCGCCATGCAGTACTACGGCTACCTCCGGCGCAAGCCCGATCCCGGTGGCTACGGCGACTGGTTCGGCTTCCTCTCGAACCACCCCGGCGACTTCCGCACGATGGTCTTCGGCTTCGTCAACTCCGACGAGTACTACCTCCGCTTCGGACCCAACGTGCGGCAGTAGCCCGCGACGACCGGGCAGGCAAAGAGGCGGGGCGCGTGCGTCATTCGAGCGCGCGCCCCGCCTCTTTTTAAGTCCGAACTAGGAACGATGAACGATGAAGTAAAAGCAAACTTCTTCACTTCATCGTTCGTCGTTCCGACTCCATCATTTCTCTTCCGTCCTTCCTACTCCTCCTCCGGCGGCTTGCGCGAAGACTCGTGCCGAGACTCGCTCTTCGAAGGCGAGGATGACGACTTCGATCCGGAAGAGGACTTCGACTCCGAAGACCTCGACTCCGAGCGCGACGAGGAACGATCCTCGCGCGAAGAGGAACGATCCTCGCGCGGCGTCGAGCGCTCCTCGCGCGGCGGGGGCGAAGGTCGCTCCTCGTGGCGCGGCGCGGGTCGCTCGTAGTGCGGCGCGGGCTCGGCGTGGCGTTCGGGCGGCGACTCGCGGCGCTTCTCGACGGGGGGCTCGCTGCGCTCCTCCGGCTTCACCTTGCGGACGGGCGAGTCCGCCGTCGTCGAGTCGTGCGGTCGCCTGTTCTCAAGCTCCGGCGTCGGGCGCACGGGGCGGATCGTCCGCTTCGGATCGCCGCCGTTCGCCTCGCCGCTCTTGTCGTCGCCGCGCCCGCGCGTGTCGGTCGTCGTGCCGCCGCCCGCGTTGTTCAGGTCGGGCAGACGGACGGGGCGCGGCGTGCGCGTGACCGCGCCGGTCGGGCGCGTGTCGGGGCGGTCGCCCGCGGTGCGACCGCCCGTGTCGGACCCGGCGGCGCGGAGCTTGTTGCCGTCGCCCGCGCGGCGCGTCGGGTCTGCGCCGTTCGGGTCTTTCGCCGAGTCGCCCTTCGCGCCCTTCGTCACGAGCGGCTCGCGGTTGTTGAAGATGCGCTCGCGGCGCAACTGCTCGTCGAGCGCGACGCCGGGCTTGCGCGACGCCGCGCCGGTCTTGCGTTCGGGAATCCCGCGCAGAGGATCGTTCGGCGTGACCACGCCCCCGCCCCCGCCCGAAGCGATTGCCGAGCGCTTGCTCTCGCTCAGCCGCTCGCGCATCCGCTCGTCGCCGCCCGCCGCGCCCTCGACCGGGCGCACGGGCAGCCGCCCGCGCACGGGATCGGTCAGGAGCGCGAGCTTCGCGTTCTGCGCGTCCACGGGCTGCGGTCTGAGGTTGCCCCTGCCGAAGTCGCGCGCGGGGATGCCCGAGACGGCTTGCTGGAGCGCGGGCGGGAGCTGCTTGCGCCGCGCGATCTCTTCGCGGCTCAGCTCCTCCCTACGCCGCCGGTCGAGGTGACGCCAGAAGTTCGACTGCGGATCGCGGTGGCGGTAGGGCAGCGGATACCAGCAGATGTGATCGTCGCCGAAAGAGAGGTTGACGAAGACGACGAGCGCCGGTCGCCACCAGCTCCGGTGTCGGTAGCCGGAGTAGCCGCGCGGAGCCCAGCACCAGTAGTTGTCAACATAGACCCAGCGACCGTAGTGGTACGGAGCCCAGCCCCACGGCTCGTCGCCGACCCAGGCCCAGCCGTAGGGCTCGCACCAGTCCCAGCGACCGTAGCGGTAGGGAGCCCAGTTGTAATAGTTGTTGATGACGGTCGCGCGCGGTCGCCAGACGTAGCCGTAGTCTCTGGTCTGCACCCAGTCGCCGTAGGCGTCGAGCTCTTCCGCGCCGAAGACTTCGCTGTCGTAGTAGCGTTCGCGGTCGTCGTAGCGCAGGCGCGCGAGAAGATACCGCTCGCGCTCGTCAACCCACGTGTCCCAACTGTCGAAGGGACGGAGAGCGGAGAACTGCCAGTCGGGCTCCTGCGCGTCGCCGGAGGAGACGGTCTCCGCGACGCGACCGTCGCGCAGCGTGAAGCCGGACGACTGCGAGTAGAGGCGCGCGCGCCCGCCCTCGCGCACGGCGACGCGAACCTTGCCGTCCTTGTCAACGTCCAAGCGGTAGAGCCCTTCGCGCTCGGCGGCGACGGTCGTGGCGGGCGCGTCTATCTCGAAGTATTCGTGATCGGGACGGAAGCGCGCGAGCCGCAAGGTGGCTGTGCCTTCGGGGAGGCTCAGGGCGACGCCCTCGTTGCGCAGCGTCACGACGTCAACGGTGGCGTACTCGCCGACGCGCAGGAAGTTGCGCGCGTCGAACTGGATTTCGAGGCGCGCGCCCGCGCCCGTGGCGAGGCGGTCGCCTTCGACGAGCGCGACGTTCGGCAAGGCGTGCTCCCACTTGTCCGTGCCGGCGCGGCGCAGGCTCACGTCGCCCGCGACGAGCGTGACGCGCGCGACCCGTGCGGTCTCCGCGTAGTCGTCGTCGGCGTTCGTGTCGTCGTCGGCGAAAGCGACCGGCGAGCAGAGTTGGAAGGTGGTGAACAGCAGCAGCAGAGAGAATGCAGAGAGGGCAAGAGACTTGTAGCGCATGGGACGCTCCTTCTTCTGGCGAGTTGGCGACGAGCGACTCTGCCGTCTCTGACAGGAGGCGGGCGCGTGTCGGAAGCGCGGCAACGGTCGCTAAAATTTTTTCGTCCGCCCGGAGAGAAAATTTCGCGCGAGGTTTTTTCCGTCTGGGTGATCGGGCGCGGAGCAATGCGCGTGCCCGCACGCCGCGCTCGCCGTGCGAAGCGCGATTTACGCCGGTTTCCCTGAGAAAATAGGGCGTTCCGCCGCCGCGACCGACGGAGATGGTGCAGGCTCGGCACTATTTCGTGTGAGCCCGCGCGGGGGCGCGGGGCGGCGGAAAATTTTTTGCGCGGCGGGATTTTACGGCGCGGCTCAAGTTTTCCTCAAGTCCGATCCTTAGTATGCGTCTCGAAGCGGGCACCGCCCGCGCGTGCGCCGGGAGTGGGGCTTTGCGACCGAAGTGGCTCAGGGTCGCGCGCACGGGCGGCGGTTTAAGTGGCTGCGCGCCCGCGGCTAAGTTCGCCCGGTTTTTTGTCGGGATCGGTTCTGGTCTTGCGGGGGCAGAGGGCGCGGGGCAACCCCATTCCACTTGCGGCGACAGGCTTGGAGCCTCTGGGTGGACAGACGGAAGCGTCACGCGGCTCTCAGGCGTTGCGCGTCATTGATGCGCGTCAGCAAAGGGGGATGACGCGCGACGCCGCTCCCGCTCGCCGCCCGCCGAACGTTGGGGGACGTTCGGCGGGCGGCAGAATTTAAGTCGGAAGGATGAAGGCGGAAGGATGAAGGATGAAAGCGTGATCACTCACGTCGAGTGATCACGCTTTCATCCTTCATCCTTCCGCCTTCATCCTTTCCCGCCGAGCGCGGCTTTGACCGCCTCGACGAGCCCCTTCATGTCGGGCTTGGCGACGTAGGCGCGCGCGCCCTCGCACAGCTCTTCGGCGCGCTCCGAGTGGCTCACCGCGCCGGAGTAGATGACGACGGACGCGCCGGGATCGAGTTCGAGGAGCTTGGCGCAGAGGTCTGGGCGGGGGGCGCCGTTGTAGCGACCGTCGAGGACGTAGAGATCGAAGAGGCGCTCGCGCGCGAGCCGCAGCGCCTCTTCGGGGTCGCCCGTCGTCCCTACTTCGTAGCCCGCGTGCTCGAAGAAGAGCGAGAGCATCTGGCAGGTGTCCTCGTGGTCGTCAACGCAGAGGATGCGCGGCTTGTCTTGCCCCATCGTAAATCTCCCGGCTCGCGGCGACGGCGGCGCTGGCGTCAGGCGCGCGTTAAAAAATTACCCGACGCGGGCGCGCGCGAGATCGACGACGCGACGCCCGAATGCTCGACCCGCTTGTTACGTCACGACCGTCGGGGCTAGTGAAAAAGACTGGATAAGGATTTTCGGCTCCGGCGCGCGCCCACCGCCACAGCCCGCGGGCGCATTCGAGCCTTTCGGGACGAGTAAGCGACGACACACTACCACCGCCGCGCGCGCGACGCAAACTTTTTTCGCGCGCGAAAGCGTACAAAAAACGCGGAAAACCCGCCCGAAATCAGCGACGCCTCGCCCCGCGCGCACGCCTCAAGTATTCCTCAAGTCCGCCTCAAGCATTCCTCAAGCCCGCCGCATAACCTGTACGCGTTCTGAAAGTCGCTCAGCGAAACGCGAACAGTTCCAAGGCGTAAAAGCCCGACCGGCGTTACCCCTGGGCAAGACGCGCAACACGCCGTACTGAAGGAGAAAAAATGATGCTTCGCTTCAGCAAAGTGGCTCTGGTAGCAGCAGCCTTCTTCGCACTCAGCCTCGCCGCCGCGACGCGGGCGAAAGCCGTCCCGCTCGTCGTCACCGATCCGAGCGGGCTCGGCGCCGTCAGCACGATCGACTTCCAGTCGCAGACCGCGGACGGCACCTACTCCTCGTCGCTCGTCGTCTCGCCCGTCACCTTCGCCTACGTCGGACCGGGCGGCAGCCCGAACGGCGTCGGCGTCGTTACGGGATCGGGCACGGGCGTCGGCGGCAACGGCATCGCCGTCGGCAACAACGCGCTGTTCGTCAACGCGCCCGCCGGGCAGATCGGCATCAACACCCTGCAGATCACCTTCGCGCCGGGCACGACCGTCAACGCCTTCGGCTTCGACATCAAGCCGAGCAACGACCCGACGGCGATCCCCGGCTCGACGACGCCCGCGCAGTACCAGGTGACGATTGTGGACGACAGCGGCAGCAACACGTTCGTCGTCAACGCGAGCGACTACAACACGTTCACCTTCGCCGGGTTCACGGGCTCGAACATCACGCAGATCAGCGTCGCGATGCTCAACTCGGTCGGCGGTCAGCCCTTCATAGACAACTTCCGCTACACGCAGCAGGCGGCGGCGACGACGCCCGAACCGGCGACGATGTTCCTCTTCGGCACGGGTCTCGCCGGGTTGGCTTCCATCGCGCGCAGGCGGCGCGGCGCGCGCAAGGGCGCGCCGGGCGCGGACGCGCTGTGTTAGCCGCGCCGGGCGCGGACGCCTTGCACGCCAGACGCGGCGCACTCGCCCCGCGCCGCCTCGCGGCAAGACGTTCGCGCGAAGTGGCGGGCGCGCCCCCCCGCGTTTCTCGGTCGCGCGCTCTCCGGCGAGTGCCTTCGGGCGAAAAGTTTTTCGCCGCCGTCAAAGAAGGAGAACGACAATGACCCGCTTCGCCAAGAAAGAGACCTGCCCCTCCTCGCACACGCTCTCCGGCTACGCATCGGACGCGCTCCCGCCGCTCGCGCGACGCACGGCTGACGCGCACCTTCGCGCGTGCGACTTCTGCGCCGCGGAAGTCCGCCTGCTCGCGCGCGCGGTCGCGCCCGCCGGGAGTACCGCCGAGGCGGCGGACGTTCCGCCGCTGCCGCTCGCGCTCAGGCTCTTCGCCGAGTCGCGCCTCGCCGAAGTCAACGCGCCGTCGTCCGTGAAGGTCGCGGCTTAGCGCCGTTTGCCGAAAGCCGGGGTGAAGACGATGGGAGAGAGACGCCCGACCACGCGCACGACGAAGCACCTGCTCGCCGCCGTCGGCGCCGTCTGCCTCGTCGCGCTCTCGGCGGGCGCGGCGCGCGCCGACGAAGTCCACCTCGCGGGCTCGACCACGGGCACGTTCACCGACGCGACGAGCACCAACACCGGCTCGACGCTGATGGGCTTGACCTACATCAACTCGACCTTCGACGCGACGACCTCCGGCGGCAACTACACGCTGAACGGCCCGCCCGCGTCGCCCGCGTCGGGGACGAACTTCAACAACCTCGGCTCGTTCTACCTCGCCGCGCCCGCACCGAACACGCTCGACAACTACAACGGCGCCACGTTCACGCTCCGGATCACTTTCACCGCGCCCGCCGGCATCACGGGCGGGCAGGCGCAGACGTTCACGGCGACGCTCGTCGGGCACGTCGTTAACATCCCCTCGCTGCAGAGCTACTCGATCAACGTGGACTTCGACAACACGCCGCAGACGTTTACCTACACGCTCGCCGACGGCTCGACCGGCACGTTCACGCTCACCGTCAACGACGTGAACGGCATCACGCCCAACTTCGCGCAAGCCATCACGGGCACGATCACGAACGCCTCGCAGACGACCGCCGTCACCGCCACGCCCGAACCCGCCGCGCTCGCGCTGCTCGGCACGGGTCTCGCGGGCGCGCTCGGCGAGTCGCGCCGCCGCCGCAGGCGCGCGGGCTGAAAAAGTTTTCGTCCGAGCACGGGTGACCGACCGAAAGTAGTTTCCGCCGGGCATTGCAAAATTCCAGCGCGCGGTCGAAAGCCGCCGCCGAGGTGAAGGAGAGATCGAAGATGATTCGCCAACTGCCCCAGCGCCTCGCCGCCAAGAACTTTTACCGCCTCGCCATCGTCACGCTCGTCGCCGCCGCCGCCGTCGCCGCGCTCCTCGCGCGGTCGGGGCGCGCCGAGACGCCCGCGGGCGGCACGCTCACCGCGGCGAACACCCCGTCGAACCCGCTCACGTTCACGGGCGGTCCCTACCCGGTCGGCAACCCTTCGAACTTCGTGAGCCTCGTCTGCTCGAACCCCGCCGCGCCGTGCGACGACTACGCGCTCGACGTGAGCCTGCCCGCCGGGATGCAGGACACGAACGAGATTCGCGTCATGATCGGTTGGCCCGATCCGAACGCCGACGTTGACATGGCGATCTACCAGCGCAACGCCGACGGCACGGTCGGCGCGCGCGTCACGCAGGCGGGCACGTCGAGCGATCCCGAAATCGCGCTGCTCCCGGCGGTGAGCGGCTCCTACGTCGTGCGCGTCATCCCGTTCGCGCCGCTCAACCAGACCGTGACGGGCCACATCACGGTCGAGCCGAAGGCTTCGCGCTTCACGCAGTCGTCCACGCCGGCGCCGCAGTACCGCAACTACGCCGCGCCCGCCGACATCGGCGGCGACGCGGGCGAGCCCTCCATCGGCGTGAACTGGAACAGCGGCAACGTCATGTTCATGTGCCACTTCCTGACGCTGCGCGTGAAGTTCGACGACACGCGGTCGCCCGCCGCGGCGACGTGGGCTGACGTGAGCCCGACGTGGACTTCCGCGGTGACGGAAGACCCGATCCTCTGGACTGACTCGACCACGGGGCGCACCATCGTCTCGCAGCTCGCAGGCACGGACAGCATCTCCGCCTCCTCCGATAACGACGGCGACAGTTGGACTCCGACCGAGGGCGGACCGCTCACCTCCGGCGTTGACCACCAGACGGTCGGCGGCGGCCCCTTCGCCGCGCCGATCCCGCAAGGGCTCAACCCCGTCTATCCGCACGCCGTTTACTACTGCTCGCAAGACCTCGTCACCGCCTTCTGCGCGCGCTCGGATGACGGCGGTCTCACCTTCGGCCCGACCGTCCCGATGTTCCTGCAGACGTGCGGCGGCATCCACGGTCACGTCAAGGTCGCCCCCGACGGCACGGTTTACGTGCCGAACCGCTCGTGCGGCTCGAATCAGGGCGTGCTCGTCTCCCAAGACAACGGCATCACTTGGGAGGTGCGCACGGTCGCCGACACAGACCCGACCACCGCGACCTACGACAGCATCTCCGATCACTGGGACCCGGCGGTTGACGTCGGCTCAAGCGGCACGCTCTACTTCGGCTACGACAACGGCGACGGCACGCCGCACGTCGCCGTCTCGCACGACAAGGGCGCGTCGTGGGTGAGCGATCAGAACGTCGGCATCCCTTACGGCATCAAGGACACGGCGTTCCCGGCGGTCGTCGGGGGCGACGACAACCGCGCCGCCTTCGCCTTCCTCGGCTCGCAGGTGCCTTCGGGCAGCGACGCCGCCGAGTGGCACCTCTACGTCGCGACGACTTACGACGGCGGCAACTCCTGGACGACCGTTGACGCCACCCCGAACGATCCCGTCCAGCGCGGCACGATCTGCTTCGACGGCTTCGGCGTCGGCGCGTGCCCGAAGGGCGACCGCAACCTCCTCGACTTCATGGGCGTGACCGTGGACAAGCTCGGTCGCGTGCTCGTCGGCTACTCCGACGGCTGCGTCGGCTGCACGAGCGCGGGCGGCTCGCGCTCGAAGCGCGCCACCGTCGCGCGCCAGACCTGCGGCACGGGGCTGTTCGCCGCGAGCGACGGGAAGATTCCCTCCTGCGCCGCGCCCACGCCGACCCCGACCCCGACCGCCACGCCGACGCCGACGCCGACCCCGACGCCCGGCGACGACCCGCGCTGCGATCCTTCGAGCGTGACGGTCGTCACGGACGACGCGAATGATCAGACCGGCGCGCCGAGCGCGAACCAGAACACGGACATCCGCGCCGTCTCCGTCGGCGAGAAGTACTCGCCGGACGGTCAGCAGTTCCTCGTCGTCAGGCTGAAGGTCTCGCAGATCGATCCGGTGCTGCTGCCGCCCAACACCTTCTGGCAGGTCAACTTCAACGCCACGCACGCCGACGGCACGGTGACGACCTACTTCGTCAACGCCGCGACCAACTCCAACTCGAACCCGGCTGGCATCGCCTACCGCTACGGCTTCCTCGACACGACCGGTGCGACGCCCATCAACCGTTCGGCGGGCAACGCCGACAACGGCTCGATTGACGCCAACACGGGGACGATCACGATCACGCTCAACACCAACAAGCTCAAGAAGCCCGTCCCCGGCAGCACGGGCGGGACGCTCTCCGGTGCGCAGGTCGATCTCTCGGCGGGCAAGAAGCTCGAAGCCGTCAACGCCCAGACGAGCGTGCTCGTCGGCGCGGCGGGCACGGGGCTCTCCGAAGGCATCGACAGCACGTCGAGCGGCGACTACACGATGGCGGGCGCGGCTGCCTGCCCGGCCATCGTCCCGACGCCGCCCCCCGGCGATCCGAAGTGCACCGCGCCCGGCTTGTCCGTCCTGACCGACCCCGCGGGCGATCAGTTCGGCGCGCCGAACGCCGACTCGCAGCTCGACATCACCTCGCTCAAGATCGCCGAGCCGTACACGAACGCCTCCGACAGCTCGATCACCTTCACGCTGAAGGTGAACAACCTGACGACGCCCGTCCAGCCGAACTCGATCTGGAACGTTTACTTCAACGCGCGCGACACCTCCGGCACGACGCGCACGATGTTCGTCAGCATGAACACGGCGGACGCGCCCGGCGTCGTCTCCTACAACTACGGCTACACGGACTCGAGCCCGACGGGCGGCGGTCTCGACCTGAGCCAGTGCGCCTTCACGGGCTGCGCGCAGGTGACGGGCAGCAACAGCGCCGACGGCACGATCACGCTCAAGCTCAACACCTCCGCGCCGCTCCCGTTCACGGACGCCAGCGGCAACCCCGCCTTCGCGGCGAATCTGAAGGGCGGCGGCGTCCTGCTCGACGCCGTTAACGCCCGCACCGAAATCCTCGTCGGCGCGGCGGGCTCGGGCTCGCTCCAGGACGCCGACACGACCGACTTCGGCTCCTACACGACCGTCGGCAACGCCGCGTGCAACGCGGCGACGCCGACGCCTTCGCCGACCGCGACGCCGACCCCGCCGCCGCCGCCGTCGCCGCTCCCGCGCTACACCAACTACTACTCGCCCGCGGGCGTCGCCGAGAGCTTCGGCGAGCCGTCCATCGGGGCGGACTGGAAGACCGGCAAGCTGATGTTCTTCGGCGGGCTCTCGCCCTACGCCGTGCGCGTCGGCTTCGACGACTCCTCGTCGCCCGCCAGGGTCACCTGGGAGCGCACGCTGCTCACCACCAACACCCTGCCGCGCGCGCAGGGCGGCGACCCGATCCTCGTCACCGACAAGGACACCGGGCGCACCTTCGTCTCGCAGCTCCAGGCTGAGACGACGACCTCGACGATGGACGTGACCGACGACGACGGCGCGAGCTACAAGCCCGCCGCGGGCTTCGGCATCGCCTCCGGCATAGACCACCAGACGCTCGGCGTCGGACCCTTCCACTCGCCCGCGCCCGCCGGAGCCGTCTATCAGAACGCGGTTTACTACTGCGCGCAGGAGGGGCTCGTGAACACCGCTTCGGGAACCGGCGCGGCGAACTGCGCGCTCTCGGTTGACGGCGGTCTCACCTTCGGACCCGCCGTGCCCGTCTACGTCTTCACCGAGCTCAACGGCTGCGGGCCGCTGCACGGCCACCTGAAGGTCGCGCCCGACGGCACCGCCTACCTGCCCGACAACCGCTGCGGCAACGGCGCGGGCGTCGTCGTCTCGCAGGACAACGGCGTCACCTGGACGGCGCACACCGTCACCGGCTCGACCGTCGGCGACACCGATCCGTCGGTCGGCGTCGCCAAGGACGGCTCGGTCTATTTCGGCTTCCAGGGCTCGAACCACCACCCCTACGCCGCGGTCTCGCGCGACAAGGGCGCGACGTGGACGAACCTGACCGACGTGGGCGCGCCGCTCGGCATCCAGAACGCGGTCTTCCCGGCGGTCGTCGCCGGAGACGGCGGCACTTCGGGGCGCGCCGCGTTCGCCTTCATCGGCTCCTCGACCGCGGGCGACTACAACAACGCGAACTTCGCGGGCGTCTGGTATCTCTACATCGCCAGCACGTTCGACGGCGGTCGGACGTGGACGACGATCAACGCCACGCCCAACGATCCCGTCCAGCGCGGCGGCATCTGCACGACGGGCACGGCGTGCACCGGCTTCCGCAACCTGCTCGAC
Source organism: Acidobacteriota bacterium (assembly GCA_020201365.1). GTDB lineage: Bacteria > Acidobacteriota > Blastocatellia > Pyrinomonadales > Pyrinomonadaceae > JAIVGV01. The sequence goes on along the minus strand of JAIVGV010000015.1, from coordinate 1,116 downwards.
TTCTTCGACGCCACCGTGGACAAGCAGGGGCGCGTCGCCGTCGGCTACGTTGACGGCTGCGTCGGTCCCTGCGTGCAGGCGGGTCCGAACTCCTACACGGCGAAGGGCGTCATCGCGCGCCAGTCGGGCGGCTTGCGCATGTTCGCCGCCGACGACACGCCCGAGCCCGCGAAGCCCGGCGCGCCGCTCGTGACCGCGTTGAAGGATCAGACGACGGGCTACACGCACGTCGCCTGGCCCCAGCCCGACGCCAACGGCTCAGCCGTGACGGGCTACAACGTCTATCGCGGCGCGAGCCAGACCGGCGGCTTCTCGCTGCTGGCGACGGTCACGGGTCTCTCTTACGACGACAACTCGACGACGCTCGCGGGCACCTACTACTACCGCGTCACCGCCGTGAACGGTCAGGGCGAGGGCGCTTACGCGCCCGCCGTGCTGGCGGTCGTCAACAACCCGCCGAGCCCGTGCACGCCGCCGGGCGTGCCCGTCATCGTCGATCTGCTCGACCACGGCGAGGACTTCGACTACGCGCAGCAGACGCCGCCCGACGCGCGCGTCAACATCAAGTCGGTCTCCGTCGCCGAGCCCTACTTCGCCGACGGCTCGCAGAAGATCGTCTTCACGATGCAGATGGCTCCTTCGCCCGTGCCGCTGCCGCCGCCGAGCACGCAGTGGTACTTGCTGTGGAACCGGCTCGCCCCGGACACGACCTCCGACCGCATGTTCGTCGCCATGAAGACGGACGCGACGGGCGCGATCCGCTACGTTTACGGTCGCGTCAGCCCGCCGGGCTCCTCGACCGATCCGAACATCAACACGCCGACCGAGTTGGGGACGGCGGACGCGGGCAGCTACAACGCGACGGCGGGCACGATCACGATCACGCTCTCGCGCAGCAAGGCTGAGAACATCCAGCCGGGTCAGCAGCTCGCCGCCCTGAACGCGCGCACCTTCCTCGCGCGCGCCGACGCGGGCACGCGCTCGCAGCTCGTCGCCAACGACATCACGGAGAACGGCAACTACGTCGTCGTCGGCAACTCCTCGTGCGCGCCGACCGCGGGCGCGAACGCCGCGCAGAGCGCCGCGCAGCAGGAGAGCCTGCTCCGCCTGACCGCG
>JAIVGV010000173.1 GCA_020201365.1 Acidobacteriota bacterium | reverse complement strand
CGACGGGCTCGTACCGTTCGCGATCCAACCTTTCAAGGAAACGTGCCAGGAAGCGCTCGGTGCCGCCGAGGATGTGCGGGTGAATCTCGTAAAGCACGCGCACGGGCCTGCTCATGCACCCTCCCCCAGACTGGACAGGACGGAGCGAAGCTGCTCTTGGTCGGAGCCCAGATGAAGCTCGTAACACTGTGCCGCGTGGACCAGCGTGGAGTAGATTTCAAACTGGCTCTGAAGAGCGGAGGAACCGAGGATCGCCGACGGGTGCTCCTTGGGAACCTGTCGCAGGCATTTCACCATCGCCTGCGTCGCCGTCAGCTCCTCCAACACGGTCTTACGGCCGCCCGTGACCCGCGGGAAGAGCAGAAATTTTACCCGAGGGGGTTTACCGCCAGGGGCCGGGCGGAAACTCTCGAGATCAATGCGCGACTTCCAGCGACGCCCTTTCTTGTAGCGCCCCCCGCGCCTGAACTTCTTCCACTCGGGGAGCAGCCGCAGCGAGTCGCCTGTGAGGTAGAGGCTGGACTCGTGCCCGCCGGCTTCGACCGCCGCCCCGCGCGCGCGGAGCAGAACCTGATCGTCGGCGAGGAAGCGGTAGCCCGCGCTCAGGAGGTTCAGCGCCGTGGTTGACTTCCCGCTCCCCGAAACGCCCGGCAAGAGTACGGCCGCGCCCCCCTTCGTGACGGCCGCGCCGTGCCACACGAGGAGGCCGTGCTTTTTGAGCAAGTCCAGGATGACCGGCTCGACGATGTAGTAGTAGATGAAGCCCGCGTCCCATTCTGGCAGCGCCGCGCAGTGGAACTGCCAGGGGCGGTCGTACATGTAGCCGGCGAGCAGGTAGCGCCTGCCGTCGCTGAGGAACAGGAAGTGATCGTTGACGAAGGAGTGAAGCCTCCTGAGGCGCGCCCCGCCCGGTCTGCTTGAAAATTGAATGACGGCCGCCGCGTCCGTCGCCTCTGACGCCGAAACCTCGAACGCGCCCCAGTGCGTCCGCACGAGCCGGCGGACGGACGCATCGGCCGACTGGAAAAGAAAGCCGACGCCGCAGACGCGGAATGCGTCGGCCCGCAGTCGGGGGTCGAGATATTTTATCAAGGCGTCGGGCGCGTGTTGTCGTCGAGCGGGGCTGCGTCGCGGCATCTTTCTCGGTTCCGATTATTAGCAAGGTGCCGCGTCGCGGCCGAAGTAACAGCGGGATTCCGCTTTAGCTTCTTTTAACTTATCATCGAACGGTTTCGGGGATAGACTTTCCGCGATGCCGTCGGCTGGTGCGGCCGCGCGAAGGTTTAGATCGCCACCAGCTAACATACCCTTGACGGCTGCGACCTTAATGGTTCCCGCGAAAGAATCACACCCCGCGAAGAGGGTCTTCTTCCCGAACCTGGACGGGCTGCGGTTCTTCGCCTTCTTCTTAGTTTACCTCCAACACGGATTTTTCGCCGCAGTCCCCGTCGGTCGCAGCGACGGATTCTTGTACCAGTTGAGGGAGGTCGTTTTTGATTCCGGCTGGGCCGGGGTCTCGTTCTTCTTCGTCCTCAGCGGGTTCCTGATCACCTACCTGATGCTGACGGAGGCGGAGACGACCGGCAGAATTGATATTAAAGCCTTCTACGTCAGGCGGGCTTTACGAATCTGGCCCCTCTATTTTCTCCTGCTGGCCTTCAGCTTCATATTGTACCCTGCGGCCAGCAGGCTCTTCGGCGGCACCGGGTACGTCGATTCCGGCAGCCCCCTGTACTACGTCTTCTTCCTGAGCAATTTCGACGTGATACGTCTCACCCGCGAAGGCCGCGGGGAGATGTTCCTGGGCGCCACGTGGTCGGTCGCGGTCGAGGAGCAATTCTACCTGGTGTGGCCGCTGCTCCTCTCTTACACACCGCCGAAGTTTTACAAATACCTATTAGTCGTAATCATATTGCTCTCCGCCGCCTTCAGGTTCCGCCACCTGGGCGATCAGATGGTCATAAACTTCCACACCCTGAGCGTAATCTCCGACATGGCTGTCGGCGGGCTGGCCGCGTACCTCTCGCTCAACTCCGCGCGATTCCGCGAGGCGCTCGCCAGGATACCGATGCCGCTCATCCTGGCGACTTACCTTCTGGGCGTATCGGCGCTGGCGTTTCGCAAGCAGATCTTCGCCGGGCACGCTCTCGGCTCGCTCCAGCGGCTCGCCTTCTCGCTCTTCTTCGTCTTTATCGTTTTAGAGCAGAGCTACTCCCGCCACTCGCCCCTGAAAGCCGGCGCCCTCAAGACTATTTCCAAACTCGGCGTGTACACCTACGGGCTGTACCTACTGCACGCAGTAGCGGCTATTATTGCTGTCGCCGTTTTAAGCCTTGCACTGGGCGGCGGCTCCGGGTATTTGTTCAACCTGGCGGTCGGGGTGCTGGGGCTGTGCCTGAGCGTGGTGATGAGCGTGCTCAGCTATCACCTATTCGAAAAGAGGTTTCTCAATCTCAAGCGGCGGTACACGCACGTGGCGAGCGCGCAAACTTTAAACGACACCCCTTGGTCGTGAACGGCGGTGTGCTGCCGCGCGCGTCTGCGCCCGGCGGCCTCGGCGATTATTCCGGGGCGGCAAACCGTTCCGCACCGCTATGTCCGAGACTCGTCGATCCGCCGCCGACCGCCTTTCACACTCGGGCTCTACCTGATTCCGACCTGCCGCTCTCTGCCTTTATCGTCATAACACTCGATGTGCGGGATCACCGGCCAACTGCGATTCGACGACAAACCGGTTGACCGGCGCTTGGTCAAACGGATGGCCGATAGCTTGTCGCACAGAGGGCCTGACGGTGAAGGCTACTACTTTTCGCGCCGGGTTGGGCTGGGCAGCCGGCGTCTGGCGATCATCGACTTGGAGGGCGGCGATCAACCGGTGCTCGGCCGCGGACGCTCCCTCTGCCTCGTCTCGAACAACGAAATCTACAACCACACGGAACTCCGATCCGAGCTCGAAGCGAAAGGCCGCGTGTTCAGATCGTCCTGCGACAGCGAAGTGATCCTGCGTCTGTTCGAGGAGGGCGGGGAGCGGAGCTTTCGCAGGCTTGAGGGGATGTTCGCTTTCGCGATCTGGGACGACGCGGAGGAGACGCTCTATTTAGCGCGCGATCCGTTCGGCATCAAGCCGCTCTACTACTACCGGGACTCCACGGTCTTCCTCTTCGCGTCGGAGATGAGGTCCCTGCTCGAATACCCCGCGCTGGATCGCGGACTCGATCTCGAAGCCCTCGACGCCTACTTCGGCTCGCTCGCCCTGCCCGAACCCCGCACGGTCTTTCGCAAGGTCGGCAAGCTTCCCGCCGGCCACTTCCTCAAGGTGCGCGGCGACAAAGTCTGTGTCGAGCGGTACTGGGAGCCGCGGTTCGCGCCTTCGTCCGCCTCTTCGCGCGGGCGGGCGATCCGCGGCGGCGAGCTTGAAAGAGAGTTACGAGAGCGCTTGGAGCGAACCGTTAAGGTGAGCATGAGGAGCGACGTGCCGGTGGGACTACTGCTGAGCGGCGGCGTCGATTCGAGCAGCGTCGCGGCGTTCGCGGCACGTTTGAGCGGAAAGCCTCTTCACACCTTCTCGGCATCGTTCAGCGAAGGCGAGTTCGACGAGTCGCCGTTCAGCCGGCTCGTGGCGAAGAGTCTCGGCACGCGCCACCACGAAGTCCGTGTGACGAAAGGCAGCGCCACGCGGATCGCTTCCCGCCTGACCGAACTGATGGACGAGCCCTTCGCCGATTCGTCGTCCGTCCCGACATACGCCGTCTGCGAGCTGGCGAGCCGCCACGTCAAGACAGTGCTCT
>JAIVGV010000468.1 GCA_020201365.1 Acidobacteriota bacterium | reverse complement strand
GGTAAGACGTGCCCGGGAAGAACACGACGGAGCCGCCCGCAGCCTGACTGATTTCATATGACTGCCCGCCCATTAGTGAAATGTGACCGACTCGCGCGGGACCCGAGTTCGCCAAGATGTTGAAGCTGATCGAGCCGTTGCCGTTGCCGCCCCAGGGGACGTTGACCGGGTTAGGCGTGATCCAGTTGTCGGAACTGGTTGACGACCACGAGCACCCTTCCGGCGCCCTGATCTGTAACGTCCCCTGCCCTCCGGCGGCGGGAAACTCCGGAAGGCTCTGCGGGCTGACGGAGTAGGAACACACGTCGTTGTCGCTGATCGTGACGGCGGCGGCGGACGGGACGCCCAGCGCGCCCCCGGACGGGTTTGTCAGTTCGACGAAGAAGGCCTCGCTGCCTTCGACCGCGGCGTCGTCGGTGATCGCCACGGTGATACTTTTAGCCGTCTCGCCCGGCGCGAAGACGAGAGTGCCGGAGGTCTGAGCGTAATCTTTCCCGGCAGCCGCGCTGCCGTCGTGCGTGGCGTAGCCGACACTGACGGAGCCGCTCGCGTCGCCGTCCCTGACGACCGAGACGCTGACGGTGCCCGCGCCTTCGCCGACGGTGTAAGCCGACGCGCCGAAATGGATCGCGGGTGGCGCGGACGCGACGCAGACGTTGCGCAGGATCGTGACGGAGTCGGACAACAGGTTGCCGACCGCCGCGTCGCTCATCCCGTCGCCGTTGAAGTCGCCGATCGCGGCGTACTGCGCCCCCTGCCCCGCGGCGTAATAGACGGGCGGCGCGAAACCGCCCGCGCCGTTACCCAGCAGCACGGCGGCGTTGTTGAGCGTGTAGGTCGGGACGAGCAGATCGGCTATGCCGTCGCCGTTGAGATCGCCGACAGCCAGGTTGAAGGGGTTGCCGCCGACCGCGACGTTCGTCGCCGCGGGGAACGTGCCGTCGCCATTACCGAGGAAGATCGACACGTCGCCGGAGACGCGGTTCGCGACCGCCAGATCGTCCTTGCCGTCGCCGTTCAGATCGGCGACCGCCACGTATTCCGGCGACGTGTGAGCTCTGAGCCCCGCGCGGAGCGTGAAGCTGCCGTCGCCGCCGCCGAGGAGGATCGAGACGTTGTTGGGGGACGCCGCGCCGTTGACCGCCAAGTCCTTCTTGCCGTCGTGGTTGAAGTCGCCGACGGCGACGCTACTCGGCGCGGAGCCGATCGCGACGTTCGTCGCCGAGCCGAAGCCGCCCTGCCCGTTACCGAGCAGGATCGAGACCGTGCTCGAACCGGGGTTCGCGACAGCCAAATCCTTCTTGCCGTCGCCGTTGAAGTCCTCGACGGCGATGCCGTAGGGGATCGCGCCCGCCGCGAAGGTCGTCGGCGCGCCGAGCCCCCCCGCCCCGTCGCCCAGATAGACATACACGGCGTCAGGCGACTGCGTCGTCACGACGACGTCGGGCTTGCCGTCGCCGTTCAGGTCGCCGACCGCGGCGGAGTCGGGGAACCCGCTGAAGGTGAAATTCCGCGGCTGGGAGAAGCCGCCGGTGCCGTCGCCGAGAATGATGCCGACGCTGCTCGGGCTCTGGTGAATCCCCGCGAGATCGGGGCGACCGTCGCCGTTAAAATCCGCCGCCAGCACGTCGTCGAGTCCGTTCCCGATGACGTAGTTGACCGACGCGTCGAACCTGCCGCCGGAGCCGTCGAGGAGGACGGAGAGGCTGCCCGGATCGCCGGTAGAATTCCCGTAGTTGGCGACCGCCAGATCGGGCTTGTGATCCGAGTTGAAGTCGCCGGCGGCGACGAACCGCGGTCCCGTCCCGGCGACGTAGTTGGTCACGGGACCGAAACCGCCCGCGCCGTCGCCGAACGAGACGCCGACGCCGCCGCTCTGCCCCTGGCTGAAACCCGAGAAGGCGATGGCGAGATCGTCGTGACCGTCGCCGTTGAAGTCGGCGACGCTGCCGACGTTCGGACCGTTGCCGGTCGCGATCACGGTAGGCGACGCGAACGTGCCGTTACCGTTGCCGCGCAGCAGCTTGACGTTGCTGCCGACGGCGACTACGACATCGAGTTTTTGATCCGAGTCGAGATCGCTTAACACCAGCGACGTCGGCGTGCCGCCGACGTCGAACATCTGCGGACTGCCGAGCCCTCCCGCCCCGTCGCCGAGCATGACCATGATGTTGCGGTCGTTCGACCCGTTGAGCACGACGAGATCGACTTTCGCATCCCCGTTAAAGTCCGCGGCAGCCAGCTTGGACTGTTCGGTGCCCGTGTATAGCGCGTTCGGGGCGTTGAAAGTCCCGCCGCCCGCGTTAATCAACACCCGGACGCGGAAGTCGGCGCCCGACACCGCGAGATCGATCTTCCCGTCCCCGTTGAAATCCCCGGACGTGATGCCCCTCGAGCCGGCAGAACCGGCGGGGATTGTGACGGGCGCGGCGAAGCCGCCGGAGCCGTCGCCCAGCAGAAGGGCGACGCTCGTGGCCGCCGATCCCCCCAGCGCCAAGTCCAAGCGCCCGTCGCCGTTAAAATCGGCGGCGGTCATGTCCGCGTACTGCGGGACGGGCTGGATCAGCGGCGCGGAGAATCCGCCCGAGCCCGTCCCCAGGAAGACGAACACGTTCGCCGAGGTCTGATTTAAGACGGCGACATCCGCGTTGCCGTCGCCGTTGAAGTCTTTGACGGCGACGACGGCGGGGTTCGTGCCCACGGTGTAATTCGCCGCCGCCGCGAATTCGGGTCTCGCGCACCCTGCGGCGAACGCGCCGCGGGCAGGACAGATTGCGACGATGAGCGGCAGGATAAAAGGTAGCAGGAACAGTCGCGCGCGCGCGGGGATTCGAGGCGAGTACATGAGATATGATCCTATTACTCTAGGGCGTGCCCTGCAAAATTCTTTTCTCCAGGGGGATCATCGCGGGCATCCCCGTGTGCTGCCAGCAGCGACCCGTGCCGCGCACGCGCCGCTGGCAAGGAGTGCCCTTCTTCGTGCGCGCGCCGCAGATTGAGATGACCTCGTTCGGATCGGTCGGCGGCTCGCTCGCGGGGAAGCCGAGCCCCGCAGGGGTCGGGTTAGAGTTTGATGCGCTGCCGTCCGCCCCGTTGCTCGTCGTCGCTCCACCGCGCTGCGACGAGCCGTCGGTCGTCTCGCCTGATCGCGGCGCGCCCGCGCCGGTCGCAGTCTGCGTCGTGTACGTCGCGCCCTTCGCGACGAGCGCGGGCAGGGGCAGCGCGCCGCGCGCGAGCACGAGCGGCGGCGGCGCGGGGCGCATCAGGCGGCCGGCGGCGAAGCCCGCGGCGGCGAGCGCGCAGGCGGTGAAGAGCGGCGCGATCCAAACGCGCCGGTGACGGCTCTCGCACGCGGCGCAGTGGCGCCGGCTCGTCCAAGCGCGCCAGCGCTCTCGAAGCACCCGCTCGCCGCAGTCGCAACAGAAATTCGGCTTGTACAAGATGAGGAGTCTCCTCGCCGCGTGAGCGCCGCGCGCCGCGCGCGCGCCCGTGAGTTCGGCGTGGGCGTACGCGCGGCATTATACGTCGGGCGGGCTCCCGCGTGGCAATGCTTTTTCGCACCCGGCGCGCGAAATTCGCCGAGCCGCCGTGCGTTTCACGCGCAGGCTCGCGTTGCACGCACGGCACGCACGTGTTATGATCGCTCCCGCTCCCGAAGGTTTGCGAAAGGTGCGACAACGGATCAAAGCCGATGCGTCTGAAACTCTACTGCAACCGCTTCGGGCACTTTAAGGACGCGCTGGTCTGCTCGGTCAACTGCGCCTACCGCACGCGCTGTAAAGACTTCGCGCTCTTCTACGA
>JAIVGV010000172.1 GCA_020201365.1 Acidobacteriota bacterium | reverse complement strand
CAGCAGAACCGTGTACGGGTTCTCGCGGAGTTGTTCGGTGAGAATGCCGCCGCGCTCGCTGCCGACGATGCCGCGTGGCATCCCGATCAGCTTCTCGATGCCGATGGTGCCGTCCATGTACTCCGACATGTCTATGCGCACCATCTTCTCCTCGTCGCCGAACATGAACTCGGCGACCGCCTTCGCCAGCTCCGTTTTGCCGACGCCGGTCGGACCGAGGAAGAGCAGCACGCCGTCCGGCTTGTAGTGCGACTCTTTCAAAGGTCCCTTGTTGAGTCGAAGCCTCTGCGCGACCGCCTTGATCGCCTCCTTCTGCCCGATGACGCGACCGCCGAGGTCTTCCTCCATCGTCCCGAAGCGGTCGCCCGTGTCGCGGAAGATCATGTCGCGCGGGATGCGCGACTCCTGCGAGATCACGTCAATGATGTGTTCGGGGCGCACGATCATCGCTTCGGGTTCGTTGATCTCGACCTTGACCGCCGCCGTATCCAACCAGCCGATGGCTTTGTCCGGCAGGTGGAGGTGGCGGATGTACTTCGGAGCCATCTCGAGCGCGGTCGAGATGGCGTCGTCGGAGATCGTGACCGAGTAGTTGCGCTCGAGACGCGGGCGCAAGCCGAGGAGAATCTCGCGCGTCTCGCTCAAGGAAGGTTCGTCAACTTTGACGAGGCGGAAGCGACGCGCCAGCGCCTCGTCCTCAGAGATGTACTCCTTGTACTCGGTGATCGTCGTCGCGCCGATGATGCGCAGCTCGCCTCGCGCGAGCGAAGCCTTGAACATGTTGGCGGCGTCCGAGCTGGTGCCGAGCGCCGCGCCCGCGCCGATGATCGTGTGCGCCTCGTCTATGAAGAGGATCAGGTTGTCGCGCTCCTTCACCTCGTCAATGATGCCCTTGATGCGCTCCTCGAACATGCCGCGCAGCATCGTGCCCGCGACCAAGCCGCCCATCTGGAGCTGGACGACGTGCGAGCCGCGCAGGCGCGACGGGACTTTGTCGGGCTCAAGCTCGATCAGACGCGCGAGACCTTCGACCACGGCGGTCTTGCCGACGCCCGGCTCGCCGACGAGCATCGGCGAGTTGGCGCGCTCGCGGTGGCAGAGGATTTCGATCATCTGCTGAATCTCCTGCTCGCGACCGATGGTTGGCGGCAGGCGATCCATGCGCGCTAATCTATTCAGAGAAGTCCCGAAGTGCTTCAGGTAAGGCGGCAGCTCAAACTTCTTGCGCGTCGCCTCGTCGTCCAACTCGCGCGTGCGGACGCGCGCGCGGACGTTCTCCGAGAGCGACTCGGAGGAGACGCCGAAGTTTCGCGTCAGCAGTCCGGGCAGCAGCCCGCCTTCCTGCGCGAGCGCCATGAAGAGGTCGGTCGCCTCGATGGTCTTGCGCCCCTGCGCGCGTGCGCGCTCCATCGCGCGCTTGAAGAGATCGATCGTGTCGGGCGCGATGCGCAAGCCCTTGCCGACGTGCTGGAAGCGGTTGTTGTCGAGCCGCCGCTCGATCTGCGCGCGCACCGCGTAGGGGTCGAGCGAGAGATCGCGCATCGTCGAGTCGAACATCTCTCCCTCTTCTGTGACGAAAGCGTGGAGAATGTGTTCGACGGCGACGTAGTTCTGGTCCCGCCGCTTCGACTCGCGCAGCGCGTTCTCGAAGATGTTCTGACCGGTCTCGCCGAACCGATCCTTGTACGTTCCTAAGTCAACCATTTTTCACCCTCTTGATCTAACGCGCGAGCCCTTGAGAGGCTCGCGCCCGCGCCGCAGAAATTTAAACGTCGCGAAACCCCGCGACGTTTCCTTGTCTCTCTAATTTCAAACGCGCCGCGCGCCGACAATGCGGCTTTCGTTAGATGCCGCGAGGTGACGTCCCGTTGTGTTTCGGGACAGGGGCATCATACCACACGGCGTTATCAGCAATCGTCGCGCCAAAAAATCAGGGCGGAGTTTCGTGAGAAAAAGACTCGGAGTCCCGCGCCGCGAGCCCAGAGCCGCAGTCCAAACTTTCGTGACGAATGCTTGGAACTTTCAGACGCGGACTCTAGACACGCGACGCGGGACTCCGAGACTTTCCGAGCCCCGAACTTTTAGTAATCGAAGTCCTCGCCGCCACCGGGCATCGGCGGCGCACCCGCCTTCTTCGGCTCCGGCGCGTCCGTCACGGCAGCGCCCGTCGTCAGGAGCAGCCCCGCGACCGACGCCGCGTTCTGCAACGCCGTGCGGACGACCTTCGTCGGATCGATGATCCCGGCGGCGACCAAGTCCTCGTACTCGCCCGTCGCCGCGTTGAACCCCTTCGCGCCCTTCGAATCTTCGACCTTCCCGATCACGACCGCGCCGTCAACGCCCGCGTTCTCCGCGATGCGGCGCACGGGCTCTTCCAACGCGCGACGAAGAATCCTCACGCCCGTCTGCGCGTCCGTGTCTTCGTCGTCGCCGACGGTGAACTTGTCGAGCGCCTTCGCCGCGCGAAGCAAGGCGATTCCGCCGCCGGGCACGATGCCCTCTTGCGCGGCGGCGCGCGTCGCGTTCACCGCGTCCTCGACGCGCATCTTCTTCTCCTTCATCTCGGTCTCGGTCGCAGCACCCACCCGGATGACGGCGACTCCGCCCGCGAGCTTCGCCAGACGCTCCTGCAGCTTCTCGCGGTCGTAGTCGGAAGTCGTCTCCTCGATCTGCCGGCGGATCGTCGCGACGCGCCCCTGAATCGCGGACGTGCTCCCTGCGCCCTCGACGATCGTCGTGTTGTCCTTGTCAACGATGACGCGCTTCGCCGTCCCCAGGTCTTCGGTCGTCACGTTCTCCAGCTTGATGCCGAGGTCTTCGGTGATGAGGCGACCGCCCGTCAGCGTCGCGATGTCTTCGAGGATCGCCTTGCGCCGGTCGCCGAACGCGGGCGCTTTGACGGCGCAGACCTTGATCGTCCCGCGCAGCTTGTTGACGACGAGCGTGGCGAGCGCGTCGCCCTCCACGTCCTCCGAGATGATGAGCAGCGGGCGCGCCTGATTCGCCGTCTGCTCGAGCACGGGCAGAAGATCGCGCATCGCCGCGATCTTCTTCTCGTGCAGCAGAATCAAAGGCTCTTCGAGCACCGCCTCCATGCGGTCGGGGTTCGTCACGAAGTAGGGCGAGAGGTAGCCGCGGTCGAACTGCATGCCCTCGACGAGATCGAGTTCGGTCTGCAAGGTGCGCGACTCCTCGACCGTCACCACGCCGTCCTTGCCGACGCGCTCCATCGCCTCCGCGATCAGCTCGCCGATCTCCCGGTCGTTGTTCGCCGAGACTGACGCGACGTTCGCCAACTCCTCCTTGCCCTTGACCTTCTTCGACTGCCGCTCTAATTCGGCGACCGCCCTTTCGGTCGCGAGCTGGATGCCGCGCTGCAACGCCATCGGGTTCGCGCCAGCCGTCACGTTCTTGACGCCCTCGCGGAAGATCGCCTGCGCGAGCACGGTCGCGGTGGTCGTTCCGTCGCCCGCCGTGTCGTTCGTCTTGGTGGCGACCTCCTTGACCATCTGCGCGCCCATGTTCTCGTAGTTGTCCTTGAGATCGATCTCCTTGGCGACGGTCACGCCGTCTTTGGTGATCGTCGGCGAGCCCCACTTCTTGCCGAGCACGACGTTGCGACCTTTGGGACCCAGTGTGACGCGCACCGCGTTCGCCAGCTTGTCCACCCCGCGCAGCATCGCGCCGCGCGCCTCCTCCTCGAACCTCAACTCTTTCGCTGCCACGTTCAATCTCCTCTGCGTTGTAGATGATTCCGAGTGCTAACTGAATGAGTTGCCAGATGCGCCTTTGGACGCACCATGCGACTTTGACAATACC
>JAIVGV010000467.1 GCA_020201365.1 Acidobacteriota bacterium | reverse complement strand
CCTCAACACCGACTACTTCGGCTTCCTTGAGCGCGACGTGATGACGAACGAAGCGTTCGACGCACTCTTCGGCGGCGCGCCCCGCCGCCCCGAAACGAGAATCACGCGGCGCGAGATGGACTTGGCGGCGTCCGTCCAGGCGGTGCTCGAAGACGTGATGCTCAAGCTCGCGCGCAACGCGCGCCAGCTCACGGGCTCGCGCAACCTCGCGCTCGCGGGCGGCGTCGCGCTCAACTGCGTGGCGAACGGGAAAATTTTGCGCGAGCGGATTTTCGAGAACGTCTGGATTCAGCCCGCCGCGGGCGACGCCGGAAGCGCCGTCGGAGCGGCGCTGCTCGCCAACCACCAATACTTCGGCGAGCCCCGCCGCGCGAACCCCACGGGGCGCGACGCGCAGAAGGGCAGCTACCTCGGTCCCGCCTACAGCGGCGCGGAGGTGCGCGCCTTTCTCGAACGGCGCGGCTACCCTTACCGGACGGTCGCAGACTCGCGCGAGCGTGCGCGCGAGGTGGCGCGCGCCGTCGCCGACGGCAGGATCGTCGGCTACATGGTCGGGCGCATGGAGTTCGGCCCGCGCTCGCTCGGCGCGCGCTCGATCTTAGGCGACCCGCGGCGCAAAGAGACGCAAGCCGTGATGAATCTGAAGATCAAGCACCGCGAAAGTTTCCGCCCCTTCGCGCCCGCGGTGCTCGCGGAGAAGGCGTCCGAGTATTTCGAGCTCGAGGCGGAGAGCCCCTACATGCTGCTCGTCGCGCCCGTGCGCGAGGCGCGCAGGCTGCCGATGACTTGGGCTGAGTTCGACGGCGACGAAGATGATATGCTCGCCGTCATCAACCAGCCGCGCTCGGACGTGCCCGCCGTGACGCACGTTGATTATTCCGCGCGCGTGCAGACCGTCCACCCGGAGGACAAGCCGGACTTCTATGAAGTGCTCCGGGAGTTCGACGGGCTGACCGGCTGCCCCGTCCTCGTCAACACCTCCTTCAACGTGCGCGGCGAGCCCATCGTGTGCAGCCCGCAGGACGCCTACCGCTGCTTCATGCGCACCGAGATGGACTTGCTCGTCATAGAGGACTGCCTGCTCTGGAAAGACGAGCAACCGCCGTTCGAGGGCGACGGCGACTGGAAGGCGGAGTTTGAACTCGACTGATGAGAGCGCGGGCGTGAGCCCGAGAAGGACGAACGTGAGCTTGACGGAAGAGAAAGATACAGAGACGCGCGAAGCCGCCGGAAGGCGCGGACAGGAGGGGACGCGCGAAGGCGACGCGGCGCGCAGAGACCAACGCGCCGCCGAGTTCTTCCGCGAAGTCCTCACGCCCGCGGCGCTTCGCGAGCGCGCGGAGGGGCGCGAGTTCTTCGCGCTGCGCCCGGACGCAGAAGTCGAGAGCTACTACGTCGAGCCGACGCGCCGCGCGATGTCGCCCGAAGACTTCGAGCTGCGCGCCGCGGACTCCGTCGAGTCATTCGTCGGAGAACTCGCCGCGCTCTGGGCGGCGGAGGGGCGCGAAGGATTAGCCTCCGTCGCCGCGCCTCTCGGCGAACTCGCCGCGGAAGTCTGCGGCGGAGACGAAGAGCAGGGCGAGGACGTCTCGCCGTTCGTGTACGTGATGTTCTGAGAGGCTCGCGGCGGCGCGTGCGGGGTGGCGAGAAAGAAAGCGGGAGGCGGATGGGCAGGGCGGGGAACAACGGGGGTGCGGTAAGCGCGTGCGCGGCGGACGCGGGCGCGAAGACGGCGGGCGCGGGGAGCGGTCGGCGCGCGCCGTCGTTCGAGAGAGGCGTCTTCACCGTCTCGCTCGACTTCGAGCTGATGTGGGGATCGTTCGACTCGCCGAAGTTCGAGAAGTTCCTCGCGCACTTCGGTCGCGCGGGCGGCGACGCCTACGCGGAGACGCGCGGGATCGTCGAGCGCCTGCTCGCGCTCTTCCGCCGCTACGACGTGCGCGCGACGTGGGCGACGGTCGGACACCTCTTCCTCGAACGCTGCGAGGAGCGCGCGGGCGTCAAGCACCCGGAGATGCCGCGCGCGCGCCACACGTGGTTCGCGCGCGACTGGTACGAGTTCGACCCGTGCCGGAGCGCGCGCGAGGAGCCGCTCTGGTACGGGCGCGACATGGTCTTGAAGATTCTCGCCGCCGAGCCCCGGCACGACCTCGGCAGCCACTCCTTCTCGCACGTCATCTTCGGCGACGCCGGCTGCACGCGCGAGGTCGCGGAGGCGGAGGTGCGCCGCTGCGTGGAGCTGGCGGGCGAGCTGGGGCTCAAGCTCGAATCGTTCGTCTTCCCGCGCAACCGGCCCGGACACCTCGACGTGCTGCGCGAGCACGGCTTCAGCGTCGCGCGCGGCGAGGCGCCCTTCTGGTTCGCGAAGTTCCGCAGCCGCACGCTGCGCCGCGCCGGGCACGTGATGGACGATCTGCTCGCCGTCACGCCCGACTGCGGACTGCCGTTGAAGTCTGCCGACGGCGTGTGGATCGCGCCGGTCTCGATGTTCCTGCAGTCAATGGACGGGGCGCGCCGCCTGATCCCCGCGCGCTCGCGCGTGAGGAAGGCGACGAAGGGGATCGAGCGAGCCGTCAGGGAGAAGACGATCTTCCACCTCTCCTTCCACCCGACCGAGAACCTCTGCTTCCGCACCGACGAGATGTTCCGCGCCCTCGAAGAGATCGTCGCGCACGCCGCGCGCCGCCGCGACGAGGGCGCGCTCGAAGTGATGACGATGGCAGACATCGCCGCGCACTGTGAGCGCCGGGCGGGCGTCTGCGCGGACGAAGCCGCGTAGCCCGCCGCGCCGCGCCGCCCTCCCTGTCACGGCATTCTTCTTTCAGCCTTACTCGCTTCAATCTGATGTCCGCGCCGCTCAAAGTCGTCCACATCTCGACGCTCGATCTCGGCATCTCTTTCCTGCTGCCGCAACTGCGCGCGCTGCAGCGGGACGGCTTCGAGGTTCAGGCCGCCTGCGCCGACGGCGCGCTCGTCCCCTCGTTCGAGCGCGAGGGGATTAAGGTGCACCGCGTCCCCGTCACGCGCGACGTGACGCCCGCCGCCGACCTGAAACTTTTGTGGCGGCTCTACCGGATCATGCGCCGCGAGCGGTACGCGGTCGTCCACACGCACACGCCGAAGATCGAGTTCGTCGGGCAAGTCGCCGCGCGACTCGCGCGCACGCCCGTCGTCCTTTACACGAACCACGGTCTCGTCTTCCTCGGCGAGACGGGCGCGCTCAAAAAGTTGATGTTCAAGACGGTCGCGCGCCTCAGTGGGCTCTTCTCCGACCGCGTCGTCTCGCAGAGCGCGGAGGACGCGGCGACCGCCGTGCGCGAGAAGATTTACCGCCGCGCGCAAGTGGGCTTCCTCGGAAACGGCATTGACGTCGCAAAGCTGCGCGCCGACCGCTTCACGCCCGAAGAGGTGCGCGCGAAGAAGCGAGAGCTTGGGATACCGGAAGGGAACAGGGTCGTCGGAATGGTCGGGCGCTACGTCTGGGAGAAGGGCTACCGCGAGTTCTTCGAGGCGGCGCGCGCCATCGCGCGGGAGGACGCGCGCGTCACTTTCCTCACGGTCGGCGCGGCGCTCGAGAGCGAGCGCGATCCGGTGGACTTCTCGGTGCTCGGCGCGCTCGGGCTGGAAGACAGGTTCGTCGTGCTGAAGTCGCGCGACGACATGCCGGAGTTGTACGCCGTGATGGACGTGGTCGCGCTGCCGTCGCACCGCGAGGGCTTCCCGCGCAGCCTGATGGAGGCGGCGGCGATGTCGAAGCCCGTGGTGGCGAGCGACGTATCGGGCTGCAGGCAGGCGGTCGAAGAGGGGCGCAACGGCTACCT
>JAIVGV010000466.1 GCA_020201365.1 Acidobacteriota bacterium | reverse complement strand
GAGTTCGCCCGGCTCATGGACGAGCAGGCTTACGAACAATAAGGGGAGACAGATTGGCGAGGCGTAAGGGTTGCGGGTGCGCGTCGGCGCTGCTGGCGGTGGTCTTGGCGGCGGCGGCAGTCGTCGGCTACAAGTACGCGCTGCCGTGGTGGCGCAGGCAGCCGCCGAAGCCTTCCGGCGGCGAGTTGCAAGTCCACGTGCTCGACGTGGGGCAGGGCGACTCGATTTTGATCATCTCGCCCGCGGGCAAGACGATGCTGATTGACGCGGGCGACTTCGGCAAGGACAAGGTCGTGCGCGACGCGCTCGCGCGCTACAACGTCTCGCACCTCGACTACTTCGTCGCCACGCACGCGCACGCCGACCACATCGGCGGCGCGGCGGAAGTCTTGAAGTCGGTCAAGACCGACAACGTGATTGACAACGGCGTCGCGCCGCCCGAATACACGGACACGCAGGCGAAGGCGACTAAGGCTAAGGTCGCGAAGGGAGGGAACGCGAAGGGCGGCAAGGGCGCGCAGCCGAAGTCGCCGCCCGCGCCGAAACTCCCGCGCGGCGCGCAGCTGCCGACCGTGAAGGCTTACACGGATTACCTCGACGCCGTGAAGCAGTCCGGCGCGCAGCACACGACCGCCGAGCCCGGCGCGAAGATCGATCTCGGCGGCGGCGCTTTTCTGACCGTGCTCGCGCCCGTCGCGCCGCCGTTCACGGAGGATCAGATGCGCGGCGGCGGCAACGCGCCGAACGCCAACTCGGTCGTGCTGCGGCTTCAGTACGGCGACTTCTCGATGCTGTTTGCGGGCGACGCCGAGTCGGTCTCCGAGGATCGCATCATGCGCAGCGGCGCGGAGCTACAGTCGAAGGTCTTGAAGGTCGCGCACCACGGCTCGAAGTACGCGACGACCGAGGAGTTCTTAAAGCGCGTTAAGCCCGAAGCCGCGATCATCTCCGACGGCGAGTACAACCGCTACGGTCATCCGGCGGCAGACGTGCTCTCGCGCCTGAAAGCCGCCGACGCGCGCGTCTTCCGCACGGACTTGCAGGGGGAGATCACGATCACGACGAAGGGCAACGAGTTCTCTTTGCGCGAGATCAAGCCCGCCCGCGAAGCCGCCTCCGACGTTTACGCCGGGCGCGAGGGCACCAAGGACGACTCGGAGCGCGCCGGCTTCATCGCCTACGGCGACTTCGGACCCCCGCCGAAACCGAAGCCGGAAAAGAAGTCCGGCGGCAAGTGAGTCGGTTTGAGTTTCGGATGCGATGCCGCTTTACACATTCATCATGGAGTACGCTGGCGGGACGCACGTCTCGCAAGTTAGGGCTTCGTCTCCCAAGTCGGCTTGCGTGAAGTGGGCGCGCGAGTTGGACGTTTCCCAAGTCGAAGGGCTGGGCGTTAAAAGTAAGCAGTCGTTAATTGATCAGATGGAGACGGAATCGCCCGCCGCGCTCGACGGAATGTTGAATGCTTGGTGCACGACTGCGCTGCTTCGTGGCGAGCTTGCCTTGATCAACTTAGTCCGAACCGCTCAATGAGCAAATCAATCACCTACTCAGACGCGGGCGTCTCGATTGACGCGGCGAACCGCGCGGTCGAGCAGATCAAGGAGTCGGCGCGAAAGACTTTCAACGCGCGGACGCTCTCGGAGATCGGGAGCTTCGGCGGGATGTTCGACGGCGCGTTCCCGCAGATGCGCGCGCCCGTGCTCGTCGCCTCGGCGGACGGGGTGGGGACGAAACTGAAAGTCGCCTTCGAGACGAATGTCCACGACACGGTCGGTCGCGATCTCGTCAACCACTGTGTCAACGACATACTCGTGCAGGGCGCGCGCCCGCTCTTCTTTCTGGATTACGTGGCGACCGGAAAGCTCGCGCCCGAAGTGGTCGCGGCGGTCGTCGAGGGCTGTGCGCGCGGCTGCCGTGAGAACGGGTGCGTGCTCCTCGGCGGCGAGACCGCGGAGATGCCCGGCTTCTACGCGGAGGGCGAGTACGACATCGCGGGCTTCATCGTCGGCGTCGTTGACAGGGAGAAGGTGATTGACGGGAAAGGGATCGAGCCGGGCGACGCCGTGCTCGCGCTCCCGTCCGTGGGGCTGCACACGAACGGCTACTCGCTCGCGCGCAAGCTGTTCTTCGAGGTCGCGGGACTGAAAGCGGATTCGCGTGTAGAAGAACTGAACGCGACGGTCGGCGAGGCTTTGCTCGCGCCGCACAAAAGCTACCTGCGCGAGATCGAAGGGCTACTGGACACGGGCGCGATCAGAGGGCTCGCGCACATCACGGGCGGCGGGCTGCTGGAGAACATCCCGCGCGTACTGCCCGAGGGCGCGGGCGTCGAGATAGTGCTCGGCTCTTGGGACGTGCCGCCGATCTTCACGCTCATGCAGCGGCTCGGAAACGTGCCTGAGCGCGAGATGTTCCGCACCTTCAACATGGGCGTCGGGATGATAATTATTTGCCCGGCTACGCAGGACGCTGAAATGATCCGTTCGCACGTCACGTCTCTGGGCGGCGAGTGCCGAGAGATCGGTCGCGTCGTCGCGGGCGCGCGCGAGGTCGCGCTCCTGTGAGCCGGGCTCGTCTGAGCCGAAGAAGCCAATTTTCGCGCGTTACCTTACGGGACGATTCCGGGAGACCTTCCCGGTCGAGAACCACTCGCATCAGCAAGAGGAGAAGGGTCATGAAACAGAGTTGCATCAGGCTCGCGTGCGCGCTGGCGCTCGCGCTCACGGCTGTCGTCGCGGCGCGCGCGGACATCCGCGTGAAGAAGACCGTGACGATAAGCAGTCAGGGCGCGCAGCAGCAGGGCGAGACGGGCGACGAGTCGGGCGGGCGCGCCGGCGCGGCGCCGGAGTTCACCACCGAGGAGATGATCAAGGGGCAGCGCAAGCGCACGGAACAGTTGATCCAGTTCGCCCCGAACGTGCCGGGCATCAAGCGGATCAGCATCGAGCAGTGCGACCTCAAGCGCACGCTCGACGTCAGCGAGGCGACGAAAAAATATTACGTCACGCCCATCGGCGGCGTGGACGAAACGAACACGGGCGACGACGCGGCGACGGCTGGCTCGGGCGGCGGCGCGGGCCGTGTGACGCGCGGCGGGGTCGTCACCATGACGCGCGCCGTCACCGACACGGGCGAGCGCAAGCAGATGTTCGGCTTCACGGCGCGCCACCTGAAGACGCGCACGACCATGCAGCCGTCGCCCGACGCCTGTCAGAAGCAGCCGTTCATCATGGAGCAGGACGGCTGGTACATAGACCTCGAAGTGAACTTCGAGTGCCTCGTCAACGAGCCGCCGCCGCAGCGCGCCGCGGGGGGGCGCCCCGGCGGCTGCCAGGATCGCTTCGTCTATCGCAACACGGGCGCGGGCAGGCTCGGCTACGCGCTCGAAGAGACGACGCGCACCTACGCGGCGGACGGCAAGACCGTCCAGTCCGAGATGACGACGCGGGTCACGGAGCTGACGCGCGCGACGCTCGACCCCGCGCTCTTCGACATCCCGGCGGGCTACCAGCAGGCGCGCAGCCAGTCGGAGCTTTACGATCAGCGCGCGATGATGCAGGCGATGATGCAGGCGCAGGGCGGAAGTGGCGAGAACGAGGGCGGCAACCCTTCGAGCGGCGGCGCTGCTTCGGGCGGGATGAACTCGATGCCGAGCGTGCCGAACGCCGGGACGGTCGGCGCGAAGCAGCCGGGCGCGATCCGCGTCGGCGTCGTGAGGGTCGGCAACAAGACCACGCAGTCGGTTGACGCGGGCAACATGCGCTCGACTCTGATCGCCTCGATCATCGAGTCGGGCGTCGAAGCCGTCCCGCTCGAAGAG
>JAIVGV010000465.1 GCA_020201365.1 Acidobacteriota bacterium | reverse complement strand
GTTGTTCGCCGTCGAAGTCCGTGTCGAGGGTGCGGGCGAGCGAGATGATCGTCTGCTGGAAGCAGTCGCGCAGCAGCCCGTAAGAGTTCTCGACCTTCGTGAAGATCGTCGAAGGGTGGCGCGAGGCTGCGAGCCCGATCAGCTCGTGGCGGAAGACCTTGTTCATCTCCATCCGCACGGCGTAGGCCGAGCCGTCGCACAGCTCGTACCAGCCGCCCTTCCCTTCCGCCGCGCCCCGCGCCATGCTTTCGAGCGACGAGACTGCCGCGCGCGCTCGTTCGTGGACGTGCGCGAAGATGGGCAGGGTCATCTTCAGAGGTCGGTCGTCGCGCAGCCACGCGCCGACGAGGGCGAGATGGTCGAGCGCGCACGCGAACTGCGAAAGCGCGACAGCCAGCTCGCCCGAACGTTCGAGGTCTCCCGTCGGCGGCGCGCAGTTTTCTAACAGCGCGTAAACTTCGGGCAACAGCCAGCGGAGCGATCCGTCAGGCACGGCGTGCGTAGCGCGAGCGCGCCTCGCGTCTTGCGAGAGCGCACGAAGCGTCAACCCGCCCACGCCCGACCAAGCGACCTGCCCGATCCTCTTCGCCTCGGTGAGCGCGCTGCACGCGCCGTAGGCCTCGCAGAGGCTTTCGCGTAGGGCGCGCATCGTGTCCGCGGTAAGCGCCGTCTCGTGATGAGAAATTAACGTCGCTCGCGGGGGTTCGACGTCATCAGCCTCGCCGTCGCGCGGCTGCGTGCCGACGACAAACGAGAGGTGCAGGCAGCGCCGGAGCGCCTGCTTGAGAATTCGCGCCTCGTGGATGTAATTTCGCTCGGCGAGCCGCGACAGATCGTCGTCGCCGAGCGGGTGGTTCTGCAAGACGAGGAAACTCGGCAGCGCGGAAAGCCAGACTGCTAACTCGCGAGCCGCCGCACGCCCCTGATCAACGTCCTCGGGCGCGGCGCGGCGCGGCGACGCGAGCGGCGGCTGCGGGTCCGTTGAGATGTTCGCGGGAGTCGCCGTGCTGTAACTCACTTCGGGTAGTCCTTCGGTCACGATGTCGGGTTGACGTGAGGTTGCGCGCGTCGCGTCCGCGCGGGGCGACGATTTATTGTTAGCACGAAGCCCTCGTGCTTGAAAAGACCTAATTACCGTGACCGCACGCGGGCGAGAACATTTCGACCGCGAGAAAGCCATGACAAGGGAAAGAAGCCGGGAGCTACTGCTCGCCACGCGCAACGACGGGAAGATTCGAGAGCTGCGCGAGCTGCTCGACGGCGCGCCGTTCGTACTGCGCAGCCTCGCGGAATTCCCGCACGTGCCGGAGGCTGAAGAGACGGGCGAGACGTTCGAAGAGAACGCCGCCATCAAAGCGTCCTTCTACGGGAACGCGACGGGCTTGCCGGCGCTGGCGGACGATTCTGGGCTCGAGGTCGCCGCGCTCGGCGGCGCGCCCGGCGTGCGCTCGGCGCGCTACGCGGGCAAGGACGTCGGATACGACGTAAAGATCGCGCGGCTGCTCGAAGAGTTGGGGCGTATCGGGGTCGCGGATCGCCGCGCGCGTTTCGTCTGCGTCGCCGCGCTCTTTGATCCGATGACGGGGAGTGTTCGACTCTTCCGCGGCGTGTGCGCGGGCAGGCTCGCCGACGCTCCGCGCGGCGCTGGCGGCTTCGGGTATGATCCTATATTCGTCCCAGACGGCTACGATGATTCCTTCGGTCAGTTGTCGTCAGACGTAAAGCAGCTGATCAGCCACCGCGCGCTGGCGGTCGCTACGGCGCGCGAGTTTCTGATGAAGTCCTAAGGGGCGGGTTAGCCAAGTCGTCGTCATCGGGCTCGCTAGTTCCGCTCGGGTTTGCTAAGATGCCCGCCGCGGTCGTCGGTTTCGGGGCGTAGCACAGCCTGGTAGTGCGCTCGGTTTGGGACCGAGAGGTCGGAGGTTCGAATCCTCTCGCCCCGATTTGACTGACCGTCCGCTTGACTTTCGGACACAGGGGCTCGCCTCACCCACTCCCGCCCGGGTTTTCCACAACTTTTTCTCAAAAACAGCCAAAATTTTCGGTTTTTTTGCAGACATCGGGGCTCTGGTGTGATATATGTCCTGCTGCAAGTTTTACTGATTCTTCCCCATCCGCAGGAGGTAGTCACACTTCTCTATGGCGACAAAAGCAGGCAAGAAGCGCATGAGTCAGTCGGAGGTTTACAACCATTTCGCCGAGAAAACCGGCATGAAGCGCGCACAGGTCAAGGAGTTCTTCGAGGAGCTGGCGAATCTGGCGAGCAGCGAAGTGAAGAACAACGGCGAGTTCGTCCTCCCCGGCTTCGGCAAGATGGTGCTCTCCGAGCGCAAGGCGCGCGAGGGGCGTAACCCGCAGACCGGCGAGACCATACAGATTCCCGCCAAAACGACGCTGAAGTTCCGGCTCGGCAAGTCCATGAAGGACACGGTCGTGCCCAAAAAGTAGCCCGAAGCGACAGCACAACTTTTCCCGACAAGAGCGCGCCGACTGCGAGCGGCGGGGACGACGCCCCGCACGTTTCTCGCAGTCGGTTCTGCTTTTCTAAAGCCCTAGGGGCGGATCAACGGACACGATTAAACGCCGTCGTATCATGTTAGCCTCGCGCAATTTCTGGAATATCAGCCAACAAATTCACCAATTACCGAAATCCGGCTACCCGAACGGCTCACGGCATCAGTGCCGAGAAAAAAATCTAGCTTTTTCAAATCGTTTAAGCTAACATACCCGTTTTCTTAGGCACCCTGTTTTCCGGCAAGGGGGAAAGCGGTAACGGATTCTCGAAGGGACTTCTGCGTTTTTTCCGTAAATCACAACTCAAACGCACCAAAAGGCTTGGCTTCGGCATCTAAACTGGGCACTTAAAAAGAAGCCGTCCTTTAACCGTCTGAAAAGGAGCAAAAGGTACAGTGACTTTCAACGTGACTCTGCCGCTCGAAGAGCGGTTGAAACTGATTGACCACATACAGGCGCGCCGCTACTCAAAGCTGACGGGCGCGGCGCTCGACATCGCGACGGAAGGCATCCTGCGTCACCTCCGCGCGTGCGACCGCATGGACGTGAACCCGGATGTCGCGGCTGTCCGCGAGATCATTGACGACGCGCTCAACGGTCGTCGCGTCTTCGCCGAGACGGCGGTTCCGATGAACGACCGCTACGCGGCTTAACTACCCCTCGCAATCAAGTCTTCTTCTCGCACGAGACCGCCCGCCTAAACAGGCCGGGCGGTCTTTAACTTTCCTGCGCTCGCATGTCCGTTGTTCATGAATCGTGCGGCGCGCTACGTTGGCACGGCGCGCGCGTGCTAACATCGTCGCCCCGCAAGCGGGTTTTCGGCTCCCGTAGCTCAGTCGGATAGAGCAACAGCCTTCTAAGCTGTGGGTCGCAGGTTCGAGTCCTGCCGGGGGCGTCGCGCGGTTCGATTGAAGGCGCGCACGTTTCGTTCGTTCTTTTCTCGTCGCAGGCTATGGACTGCGAACTTGTCAGACGCACGACGCTTGGTTAGTATTGCGCACACCGCGACTTTGCGGCGGCTATAGCTCAGTTGGTTAGAGCGCTAGATTGTGGCTCTAGAGGTCGTGGGTTCGAGACCCACTAGCCGCCCCTGTAAAATCAAAAGGATACGGGCGTCTTGCTGACCCCGTATCCTTTTTTGTGTGCCAACTGTGTGCTAACTTCAACTGTCTATCGGGCTTCTTACTCCCTTCCCGCCTCGATTGAGCACGTGCGTGTAGATCATCGCGTCCGCGCGTCGCTGTGACCTAACAACACTTGCATCGCGCGCAGGTCGGAGCCGTGTGAGAGGAACTGCCTGATCTCTCCGACCC
>JAIVGV010000464.1 GCA_020201365.1 Acidobacteriota bacterium | reverse complement strand
GGCAGACGCACCGTTCTTAAAAATCGGCTGATGTGGGTTCGACTCCCACCTCCCGCATCACGCGCGCGCGCGTCCGCGAGACAAACGGGCGTTGGAACGACAAGCCCGGCATCAACATCCGCGAGGACTCGCGCGGCGAGTTCTTCGACATCGGCGTCGCGCCCGGCGAAGAGGTCAGCTACGAAGTGGTCGATCTCAGACCCGACGCGCGCCACCTGCTGCTTCTGGCGCGTCGCGCGAGCCGCAAGGAGAAGTTCCTCTGCGGGCACGACGAGCGCCACTGGTTCGTCTGCGCCGTGCCCGGTCGCTCGGTGGCGAGCGTGCGCGGCGCGATGGAAGCTCTGCAGCCCGCTTTGGTGCGCGCGCGTTTCGAGCGTCGCGTCCGCCGCGCGAAGAACCGCCTGCGCCGTCGCAACGAGGTCTTCGTCCGCCAGGGCGAGTGGTTCTTCGTCCCCGCGCCCGAAGGGTTCGAGGTCGATCCTCGGACGATCTTTAAGCACGAGCCGATCAGTCGCGGTCGAGGTAGCAAGCCGCACGTGTGCGAGGAGCTGCACCGTAGCGGGGGCGAGATCGTCTATGTCTCAAGCCGCCGACCGAGCGGGCTAACCGAAGCGCAGTACCGCCGCCTCATCAACGATCAGCCTTCGGCAGAGAGCTGGGGCTGGAGTGTGATGCGGCGCGGAGCGTCGGTTTACGCCCGCGGCAGCGTGCGCCATGCCGATCACAAGACGGTCGTGCTCAAGGGCTGGCACCGAGTCTTCATGAACACGGAGGGCGAAGCGCCATGGGCTCCGACGGTCGTCTTCCTCGACTGACCGTTAAGGCTTGCGGGCGGCTGACGCGCCCCGCGTCAGAACCTCACCACCGCTCGCACTTCCCTTTCCCTGAAACGTGGAAGGCAAAACTGACGAAAGGAGGTGGATCGAATGTCAATCAACGGTCGGGTGCTCTTGCTCAACCAAACCTACGAGCCGCTCGGCACGGTCGGCGTGGCGCGCGCGATTGTGATGCTCTTTAAGAACACCGTCTCGGTCGAGGAGTGGGACGGAGATCGTGTGCTTCGCACGCCGCGCGAGGAGTACCCGGTGCCGTCGGTCGTGCGCCGACGCACTTACGTGAACGTGCGGCGACGACGCGAGTCGGCGGGCAAGAACCGCGTGCGCATCTACATCCGCGACCAGTTCCGCTGCCAGTACTGCGGCGAGCGCAAGAACCCCGTGGAGCTGACGCTCGATCACATCCTCCCGCGCTCGCGGGGAGGCACGGGCTCGCCCGTCAACGTCGTGACGGCATGCATCGCCTGCAACCAGCGCAAGGGCAGCCGCACGCCGGAAGAGGCGCGCATGCCTCTGCTCACGACGCAGACGGCGCTCCGCACGAAGTTGGAGCGTGTCGTGCTCTGCCACTACGCCGAGGCGCGCCCCGAGTGGAAGAAGTACCTCTTCGGCTACGAGGACACGGCGACGTTGAAGAGGGCGTAGTTTCGGCGGAACTACTCAACGAGCACAACAACCGTAGGGGCAGGGCTGGTCCCTGCCCGCAGCGTGCGAGAGCGCGGCGCTCAACATGTTCATTGATCATTCAAAGTCGAATGATCGCGCGCCCCAGCTCCGCGCGTCCGCGCGGGCGGGCAGGGACCAGCCCTGCCCCTACGGTCTTGAACAACACGGCTCGTTCCTGGTCTGGTCGGTTAGCTGAGGCAGATTAGCGCGACGCTGAAAACGTCGAGAGGTTGGTGCGATGCCAACACCGACCACTGTCCTGCGCGCCGGTTAGCTCAACTGGAAGAGCGCCTGTCCTACAAACAGGAAGTCGGGGGTTCGACTCCCCCACCGGCGATCAACTTATCGGGGCGCACGGCTCGTCGCGCGCGGCAGGGTGGAGGCGGCGCGTTGATCGTGGAGCGAGAGACTCTCGGCGTTGGGTCTCGCGCCCCGACCAAGTTCTTTTGCGGAGTAGCTCAGTCGGCAGAGCACACGCCTCATAAGCGTGCGCGCGCGGGTTCGAGCCCCGCCTCCGCGACTCCCACGGGTCGGTAGCTCAATTCGGCAGAGCGGCAGTCTTGCAAACTGTTACGTGTGAGTTCGACTCTCACCCGATCCATTCCTGCGGCGCAGCTCAAATCGGCTTAGAGCACTCGTCTCGTAAACGAGAGGATGCGAGTTCGACTCTCGCCGCCGCAATCAACTTTCTCGCGGGCATGGAGCAAGGGGAGGCTCGGCTGTCTCATAAGCAGCGCAACGGTCGGTTCGACTCCGACGCCCGCCACCAATCTCTTCCGGCGTCGCCAAACTGGTAAAGGCGCTCGATTGTTAATCGAGTCATCGGAGGTTCGAGTCCTCCCGCCGGAGTTTTCCACGTGCTGACCCGGAGCGCGAGCGGCAGAGCGGCAGACTTTTAATCTGCGAGGTGCGGGTTCGAGTCCCGCCGGGTCAACTAACTCGCGCGGCGTAGCTCAAGGGCTCAGAGCACCTGCTTGATAAGCGGGCGACGTAGGTTCGACTCCTTCCGCCGCGACTGTTGCGGGGTCGTCCAAACGGCAGGACGCCGGACTTTGAATCCGGAGATTTTGGTTCGAGTCCAAACTCCGCAGTCTCGTTTCTCACTTCACAAGTCAATCCGGTCGTCCTCTTTTCGTCAGCCAAATTTTAGTCGGGCTGAATGCGCCTCGAAAGAAGGTGTCGAGATGGCAAACAAGAACCTTTTCAAGTCGCTCGTCGGCAAGCTCGTGCCGGCGACGGACGCGGTGAACCACGAGCGAGCCCCGGCTTACGCCTTCGCCCCGAAGCATGCGCTCGCACAGTACGCGGCGACGGGCTGCCTGAACACGACGTTCTACGCGGACGCCGGGGAGCAACTCTCGGTCGTGCTCTCGCTGTGCGAGACGGTTGACGCGGAGTTCGTCGCCAAGCTCGCCGTGTTCGCGCGCGAGCGCGGTCACATGAAGGACGTTCCGGCGCTGCTGCTCGCCGTGCTCTCGCGCAAGGATCGCGAGCTGTTCGCGCGCGCCTTCCCGCGCGTCGTGGACAACGCGAAGATGCTGCGCAACTTCGTGCAGATCGTGCGCTCGGGCGTGGCGGGTCGCAGGTCGCTCGGCACGCAGCCGAAGCGACTCGTGCGCGAGTGGCTCGACGCGCGCGGCGACGACGCGCTCTTCAAGGCGTCGGTCGGTCAGTCGCCTTCGCTCGCGGACGTGGTGAAGATGGTTCACCCGAAGCCCGCGAGCGCGAGCCGCAAGGCTCTGTACGGCTACCTCGTCGGTCGCGACTACGACCGCGAGGCGCTGCCCGCCGTCGTCCGCCAGTTCGAGGCGTACAAGGCTGGCGACACGCTCGCCGTCCCGCGCGTGCCGTTCCAGATGTTGACGGCGCTGCCGCTCGGAAAGGCTGAGTGGGCGGAGATCGCGCGCGATGCAAACTGGCAGATGACGCGCATGAACCTGAACACGTTCGCGCGCCAAGGCGTCTTCGAGGTCGAGGGGCTGACGGAACTGATCGCGGCTCGCCTGCGCGACCCCGTGAAGATCGCGCACGCGCGCGTCTTCCCTTACCAGTTGATGGCGGCTTACTACTCGACCGGCGAGGGCGTGCCGCGCGAGGTGCGTGAGGCTTTGCAGGACGCGATGGAGATCGCGACGGGCAACGTGCCTGAGATTCCGGGCAAGGTCTTCGTCTTCCCGGACGTGTCCGGCTCGATGCGCTCGCCCGTGACGGGTCACCGCCGCGGCGCGACGACCGCCGTGCGCTGCGTTGACGCTGCCGCGCTCGTCGCGGCGGCGGTCGTGCGACGCAACCCGGCGGCGGAAGTTCTCGCGTTCGAGCACGACGTGGTCG
>JAIVGV010000463.1 GCA_020201365.1 Acidobacteriota bacterium | reverse complement strand
GCTGGCGTCCATCGCGTCGGTCGCGCGCGTCGAGCTGACGACTTTCACGGAGGGCGAAGAGGCTGCGACGTGCGTGAAGATCGAGGGCGGGCGGATGCGCGACGTGCAGGCGTGCGCGCGCCCCGTGGGGACGACGATCGCGGTGCGCGATCTCTTCTTCAACGTGCCCGCGCGCCGGAAGTTCCTGCGCTCGGAGGCGACGGAGAGTTTTCACCTGACGAACCTGGCGACGCACTACGCGCTCGCGCACCCGGAGATCGCTTTTACGCTCGTGAACAACGGGCGCGAGGTCTTGCGCTGCGGCGCGGCGGCGGACTTGCGCGAGCGCGCGTACCAGATTTTCGGCGCGGAGTTTCTGGAGAGCCTGTTGGAAGTCGCGGGCGGTCACGCGCAAGTCGCGCGCGTCGGCGGGTATGTGTCCGCGCCGCGCGAGCGTCGCACGTCGCGCGACGCGCAGTATCTCTTCGTCAACGGTCGTTACGTCAGAGACAAGCTCGTGAGCCGCGCGCTCTCGGAAGGCTACCGGACGGTCTTGCCGCACGGCGTCTATCCGGCGGCGCTGCTCTTCCTCGAAGTGCCGCTCGAAGAGGTGGACGTGAACGTGCACCCCGCGAAGACGGAGGTGCGCTTCCGCCGCGCCTCGGCGGTCGCCGACGCCGTGCGCGAAGCGGTGCGCGCCGCGCTCGCCGCGAGCGGCTACCTGCGCCGCGCCGAGCAGACCCTCGACGAGCCGGACTACTTGCGCGACTTCGAGCCGCGTCGGGGCGACGACGCGGGCGCGCGGCAGGAGTCAATCGAGTTCGGTTTCGACGCGTCCGCCGAACCTTCCGCGCGCGGGTTCGCGGCGTCCGCCGAGGCGCGCGAAGCCGTGGCGCGAAGCGCCGTGCGGTCTCCGGGAAGTGAAGACGGCGCGGGGCGGTCGGTTGAGTTTGAGAGCGGAGCTTTTGAAGCGTCGCCGGTCGCCGCGCCGTCCGGCGGGGGCGCGGCGGAGATCGTGCGGCACGGCGAAGCGGGCGCGCGCGCGTCGAACGCGCTGACGCGGACGCCTAACGCCTGCGAGTCGTCTTCGGCGCGCGGCGCGCTCCCGTCGGGCGCTACGGCTGCGGGTGAGTCGTCGTCGTTAGCCGAGCGCTTCGAGAGTAGTCGTCTGCCGCCGCTCAATTCAATCGCGGGCGCGGTCGAGGAGATCGGGGCGGCGTCGGCGAACGTGCGGCCGCTGTTCCAGCTTGAAGAGAGCTACATCGTGGCGGTGGACGGGGAGGGCTTGCTGATGATCGATCAGCACGCGGCGCACGAGCGCGTGCTGTTTGACAAGTACCGCGCGCTGGAGGACTCGCGCGAGCCGGAGTCGCAGCAGCTCCTCGTCCCGGAAACTTTCGACCTCACGCCCGCGCAAGCCGCCGCGTTCGACGCGGTGGCGGAAGACCTCGAAGCTTACGGCTTCGGCTTGATGCGGCTGTCGGGGCGCACGGTCGCGGTGAAGTCCGTGCCCGCAGACCTCGCCCCCGCCGAGGCGCGCAACATGCTCGCCGAAGCGCTCGACGCGGTTGACGCCGAGCGGCGCGGCGCGGCGCGGGCGACTCTGCGCGAGCGAGTGGCGGCGTCGCTCGCGTGCCGCGCGGCGATCAAGGTGAACACGCCGCTCGCGCCGGAGAAGATGCGCTGGCTCATAGATCGTTTGCTGCTGACTTCCTCGCCGACGACCTGCCCGCACGGTCGCCCCGCCGTCCTGAGACTGCGGACGCGCGACATCGAGCGCGGCTTCCACAGACCTTAAAAGAGTTCGCGATCAAAAACGAAGACGCGGCGCAGAGGAGAATTGCGCCGCGTCTCTTCTTTGCGATCAGTTTGGGCTGCGCGCGGGCGTCAGCGCCGCTCGTGCCGCTCCTCGCGCCGCTCGTTCTCCTGCCGGTCGTGCCCCTGCCGGCGGATGCGTCGGCTCGAACGGCTCAGCTCGCGGTTGAGTCGTTGCCGCTCGCGCCAGTTGAGCCCGCCGCCGGAACGACGCATGCGCGCCTCCTGGCGGTTGATGCGCCACTCGCGGCGTTCGAGGCGGCGCGACTCGCGGCGGGTCAACGCGCCGCCCCGCTCGCCCCGCTCGATGCGACGCCGCTGGCGTCGCTCGCGCCGGTTGATGTCCTGCGGCGCGGGTGCAGCGCCCGCCGCGGCGGCTCGCGCCGGCGCGACCACGAAGAGCGACGCGCAGAAGAGCGCCGCCGAAAGTTTCAACAAAAGAGCTCTCATCCTCTCCTCCTTCCGAACCTGCTTGAAGTTTCGCGCACAGGCGCGTGCGTCCTGCGCGCATAGTTTAGACGAGGGAGGGCGCGCGGCGGTCTTGAAAAATTGTCGTGGGGAGATGGCGAAGGAGTTGCGCCGCGTCGGGCGGGGCGCAGAGGAGAGTTTGCGCCCGCGCCGCGCGCGGCGTGCGTGTCCTCGTCAGTTGCGCGTCTGCTTGTCGTGCTTCTGCTGGTAGATGTCCTTGCTCGACTTGTTCAGCTCGCGCTCCAGACGCGCGCGCTCTTCGGGCGTCAGCTCGCCGCCCGAGCGACGCGCGTAAGCCTCGTCCACGCGAACCTTCGCCTGCTCGGCTTCGAGCCGCCCGGCTTCGCGGCGCGTCAGCTCGCCGCTGCGCTCGCCCTGGCGTATGCGCTCCTGCTGCCTGTGCTCGCGCCCGTTGATCGAGCCGGAGCGTTTGCCCTGCGCCTGCGTCGAAGTGGCGGCGACGGCGAGCGCCGCGCAGACGAACGCGGCGGTGGTCAGTTTCTTCCAAGTCGTGATCATTTTCCTCTCCTCACTTTCTCCCTCAAGGTTTCGACCCGCGAGGCGGTCACACCGTTGGACGAGCGCGGCGGCGCGTTGGTCGAAAAAGTTGGGAGCCGGAAATGATCGTCCGCGTTGCGATCAGGTTGCGGCGGCGCGCGGGCGTGCCGGGCGCGGCGCGACGCCACCTCGCGCCGCGCCCGCGCGCGAGTCTGTAAAAATCTCGCGGCTTCGTGTATGATGCACGCGCTTTCTAACCCTAACGACCGGCTCAGCCGTCCTCGTCTCCGCGAGCCTTGAAGGAGTCAGTTCCCATGTCGAAAAGAGTCTTCTCCCTTGTGGCGCTCTGCGCCTTCTGCGCGCTGCTCGTCGTCGCCTGCGGCGGCGGCGCGAACTCGAACAACAGCGGCGGCACGAACGCGAACGCCAACCGCGCCGCCACGACGACAACGACCACGACCGCCAACACCGCGACGACCACGACCGCCAGCGCCGACAAGGTGGGCGTCCCCGAATGCGACGACTACCTCGCCAAGTACAACGCCTGCGTGACGAGCAAGGTGCCCGCCGCCGCGCGCGCGCAGTACGAGTCGACGCTCGCCCAGACGCGCAAGAGCTGGCGCGATCTCGCCGCCAACCCGCAGACGAAGGCGGGTCTCGCCCAAGCCTGCAAGACCGCGACCGAGTCCGCCCGCCAGTCGCTCAAGTCCTTCGGCTGCGAGTTCTAGTCTCCGCGCCGCCGACCGGAACGCGCGAAGAAATTAGCGCGGGCACGAAGAGAACCGCCCTCGTGCCCGCGCTACTCTTTTTGACCGACGCGGCGCGACGTGAGCCCGCGCCGCCGGGACGGATTACCGAACGCTCAGCGCCGCCACGCGAGAGACCAACTCGGGCGCGGCTTCCAGCCGAGTCGGAGCAGGAGCGCGACGACGACCGCCCCGGCAGCCGCGCCGGCCGCGTCCGGGATCAAGTCGCGCAGTCGGCAGTGACCCTGACCCGTCAAGCCTTCCGCGACCTCGACCGCCGCGCCCAGCGCGAGCGTGACGAGAGCCGCCCAGGCGAAATCCGCCCGCCGCGTCAGACGAAAC
>JAIVGV010000290.1 GCA_020201365.1 Acidobacteriota bacterium | reverse complement strand
GCAGAAGTATGTCGAGCGACCGGCGTGCGTGACGCGGCGGACGCGGGCGCGGCAGTTGAGGCAGGGCTCGCCCTCGCGGTCGTAAACTCGCCAGCGCCCTTCGTACGCGCCGCCGTAGTAGCTGCGCTCGATGTCGCGCGGGTCAACGTTCATCGTCGAGCCGTGGGCGATTGACTCCCGCAAGACTTCGATGATCGCGCCGTGCAGCCGCGGGATTCTACGCGGCGACAGTTCCGACGCCGCGACGAAAGGGTTGACGCGCGCGATGAACAGTGCCTCCGCCGCGTAGATGTTGCCCAAGCCCGTCACCTTCGTCTGATCGAGCAGCGTCTGCTTCAACGTCCTCCTTGTCCGCGCGAATGTGGCTCGCAAGTAGTCAGCCGAGAACTCGTCGGAGAGCGGCTCGGGGGCGAGAGCCCGCAGCTCCTTCGCTTCGTGCAGCTCCGCGGCGGGAACGAGTTTCATCATCCCGAAGTGGCGCTGATCGGTGAAGACGAGCGTGCCGCCGCCGTCGAGTTTGAAGACGGCGTGCGTGTGCTTCGGCAGCGCACGCCCTCCGGGCAGCAGCAGGAAGCGCCCCGTCATGCGCAGGTGCGCGATGAGGAACTGATCGGCGTCCAACTCGAACAGGATGTGCTTGCCGCGGCGCCCGACGCGCACGACGCGGCGACCGCGCAGGCGGCGCGCGAACGCCCGCGGCGAAGCCTCCGGCGCGAGCGCAGCGCGCAGGAGTCTCGCGGAGACGACGCGGCGACCCGCGATGAGTTCGTTAAGCGAGCGCGCGACGAGTTCGACTTCGGGGAGTTCGGGCATGGGCTACGTCAAAGGAAGAAACCGTAGGGGCAGGGCTTGTCCCTGCCCGCCCGCGCGAACGCGCGGAGAAAAGATTCGCAATCATTCGACCGTGAATGATCGCGAGAGGTTTGAGCGTGCTGGCGCACGCTGCGGGCAGGGACGAGCCCTGCCCCTACAATTCCTAATTACGCGCCGCGTTTATTTTTGGTCGGCGAGCTCGCCGCCCGCTTCGAGCAGCGCGTCGCGTTTGGCGGTCGAGGTCGCTTCCGAATAGATGCGCAGCAGCGGCTCGGTGCCGGACTGGCGGAAGAGCAGCCACGATTCGTCGGCGAAGATCAGTTTCGTCCCGTCGAGTCGTTCGACCGAGGCGACTTCGTAGCCCGCGATCTTCTGGGGCGGCTGTTGCGCGAGACCTCCGACCAACTCCAGTCCGCGCGAGACCTCGTAGCGCAGGTCGCGCCGCCCGTAGTAGAACTCGCCGAACTCGCGGTGCACGGCTTTGACCAGCTCCGAAGGCGCCTTGCCCGCGGAGATGATCGCTTCGAGGAAGAGGAGCGAATTCAGGATGCCGTCGCGTTCGGGGATGTGACCCTTGACGCCGATGCCGCCGGACTCCTCCGCGCCGACGAGGATGTCCTCGCGCAGCATCAGGTCCGCGACGTACTTGAAGCCGACGGGCGTCTCGTAAACCTTCAGCCCGTGCGCCTCGGCGATCCGCTTCGTCAAGACCGACTGCGAGAAAGTGCGTACGACGCCGCCCGTCATCTTCCGTTCGCGCGCAAGGTGCAGCAGGACGACGGGGACGACTTCGTGCATCGTCATCGTCTCGCCCAGTTCGCTGACCGCGCCTAAGCGATCCGCGTCGCCGTCCGTCGCCAGCCCGACGAGGGCGCCAGTCTGCCGTACGCGCTCTTTCAACGGCGCGAGGTTGCGATCAATCGGCTCCGGCGCGACGCCGCCGAACACGGGATCGCGCTCGGCGCGGATCGTCTCGACTTCGAGCGAGCCGCCCGCGAAGAAACTCTCCACCCACCGACCGCCCGCGCCGTGGATCGGATCAACGACGACGTGAGCACGCGCCGCCCGCATCCGTTCGAGATCGACGTAGGACGAAATCTGTTTGCGGTAGCTCGCGACCGACGGCGCGAGCCGCGCGGCTGTGCCGCGGCGTCGCTCGCCGCGCGCCGGCGCTTGCGCGTCAACGAGCGTCTCGACGGCGCGCGTCGTCTCCGGCGTGGCGCTCCCGCCCCACGCGGCTTTGATCTTGAAGCCGTTGAACTCCGCAGGGTTGTGCGACGCCGTGATGACGACCCCGCCCGAAGCTTTGCGGTCGCGCACCGCCCACGAGACGACGGGCGTCGGCACGTCCGCGTCGAACATCTCGACCGCGACGCCGTTGCCGGCGAGCACCTCCGCCGCGCGCGCCGCGAACTGCTCCGAGAGGAAGCGCCGGTCGTAGCCGACGACGACGAGCGGCGCGCCGGGCTGCGACCCGTCCGCGCCGGGGGGGGCAACACGCGCGCCGGTCTTTTCCGTCTGCTTTTCTTTCCGATCCGCTCGCGCCGCGTCGCGTTCGGAGAGCACGTGCAGGGCGTAGGCTTGGGCGACGCGCTCGACGTTGGCGAAGGTGAATTCGTGTGCGATGACGGCGCGCCAGCCGTCGGTGCCGAAACGGATCGGCGTGCGTTCCGGCGCGCGCGCTCTTGTCATAGCGCGCCCCCGGTCTGCGTGTAGTCCGTGAGCGAGGTCTTGTCGCCGAGCACGGCTCCGGCGCCGATCTGCGCGGAGCGGCCGACGTAGCAACTGCGCCCGACGATCGCCGAAGAGACGTGCGCCCCGGCGTTCACGCGCGTGTGCGCCCAGACGACGGAGTTCTCGACGCGCGCCTTCTCCTCGACGTGGACGCCCTCGCCGAGCACGGAGTTGATCACCTGCGCGCCGGGCTTGATCGTGCAGCCGTCGGCGATGACGGATCGGTCGTCTATCTCCGCGGCGGTCGCGGCGTCGAACTCCCCGCGCCGCTTCTCGACGCGGATGTGGCCGACGACTCCGGCGAGCAGATCGTGGTGCGCCTGCAGGTAACGCGCGGGCGTGCCGATGTCGAGCCAGTAGGTCTTCTCGGGGACGTGCGCGTAGAACTTCTCGCCGCGCTTCAAGAGGTCTGGGAAGAGCTGGTACTCGAAAGAGTAGCTCTCGCCTTCGGGGATGAGATCGAGCACGCCCGGCTCAAGGACGTAAGTACCAGCGTTGATGTTGTTCGTCGGCGCCTCGCCGGGCGCGGGCTTCTCTGTGAAGCGAAGCACGCGCCCCCCCGCGTCGGTCTCGACGACGCCGAACGCGGAAGGGTTCTCGACGGGCGTCAAAACGATCGTCGCCGCCGCGCCGTTGCGCTTGTGCTCGGCGAGCACTCTCTTCAGGTTGAGATCGGTGAGCACGTCGCCGTTGAAGACGACCGTCGGCTCGCTGATGTGTTCGGCGGCGAACTTGTACGCGCCCGCGGTGCCCATCGGCTGCGGCTCGGTCGTGTACTTGAGGCGCACGCCGAAGTCTGAGCCGTCGCCGAGCAGTTGCTCGATCTTCAGCGGCTGGTAGGAGAGCGAGAGCGTGATGTCTTTGATCCCCGCGGCGCGCAGCGTCTCGATCTGGTAGAGGAGGAAGGGGCGGTTGCAGATCGGGACGACGGGCTTCGGCGTGTAAACCGTCAGCGGTCTCAGGCGCGTGCCCTTGCCGCCAGCGAGTATGAGTGCCTGCATGATCTCCGAGTGCGAAAAAAAATTACGCGAGGTGAACCAACGAAAGCGAGTCTAACATCCGCGCGATGCGCCTTGCAATCTAACTAACCTACGGCGGGTTGCAGTTGCTTGACACCGATCAGCGCGAACGTATAATCAAAACGTAAATCGTGAATCGTAAATCGTAAATCGTAGTAGATGAACTCCGCGGCGTGTGCCCGACCGCTCGCGCCGCGTGACGAAAGTCTATTGACGATTCACGATTTACGATTTACGTCTTTTTACGATTTACGTCTTTTAAGGAGTGTGCCATGCCGGACGCGAGAGAGTCGGTCATCATCGGCGCGTGCCGCACGCCGACGGGGAAGTTTCAGGGCGCGTTGAAGGGTTTTTCGGCGACGGAGCTGGGCGCGCTGGTCGTCGGCGAGAGCGTGCGGCGCGCGAATGTCCGCCCCGAGGACGTTGACGAAGTGATCATGGGCTGCGTGATCCAGGCGGGTTTGGGGCAGAACCCGGCGCGGCAGGCGGCTCTCAAGGGCGGCATCCCGTTCGGCGTCTCGGCGGTGACGGTCAACAAGGTCTGCGGGTCAGGTCTCAAAGCCGTGATGATGGCGTCGCAGGCGGTGAAGCTCGGCGACGCCGAAGTAGTCGTCGCCGGCGGCATGGAGTCCATGTCGAACGCGCCTTACCTGCTGCCGAAGGTGCGCGAGGGGCTGCGGCTCGGAAACGGCGTCGCCGTTGACGCGATGATCCACGACGGTCTGTGGTGCGCCTTCGAGAACTACCACATGGGCAACACCGGCGAGGTCGTCGCCGAGCGCTACCACGTGACGCGCGGGGAGCAGGACGAGTACGCCTTGAACTCGCACCGCAAAGCCGCGGCGGCGATCAAGGCGGGCAAGTTCAAGGACGAGATTCTGCCCGTCGAAATTCCGCAGAAGAAAGGCGCGCCCGTCATCTTCGACACCGACGAGCCCGTGCGCGAGGACACCTCGCTCGACGCGCTCGCCAAGCTCAAGCCCGCGTTCAAGAAGGAGGGCACGGTCACGGCGGGCAACGCGCCGGGCGTGAACGACGGGGCGTCGGCGGTCGTCGTCACCTCGCTCGAACGCGCGCGCGAGTTGAATGTTGAGCCGATGGCTCGGATCGCGGCGCAGGCGACTTCGGGGATTCAACCTGAACTCGTGATGATGGCTCCGGTCGAGGCGATCAGGAAGGTGCTAAGAAAAGCCGGGTGGTCTCTGAGCGAAGTCGATCTCATCGAGCTGAACGAGGCGTTCGCAGTGCAGGCGGTCGCGATCATCAGGGAGCTCGAACTCGATCCGGCGCGTGTCAACGTCAACGGCGGCGCGGTCGCGCTCGGGCACGCCATCGGTCAGTCGGGCTCGCGGCTGCTGACGACGATGCTCTACGAGATGCGGCGGCGCGACGCGCGCCGCGGGCTCGCGGCGCTCTGCCTCGGCGGCGGCAACGCGGTCGCGATGGCGGTCGAGCGGTAGGCGCGGCTGTCGGGCGGTCGAATGAAACCCGAAGAGCACAACAAGACGCTCGGCGTCCTGCACCTCGTTTACGGCGGGCTGCAGGCGCTCTTCGTGATCGTCGCATCATTCTTCGCGATCCCGGCGTTCTACGTGATCTGGAACGAGCCGGGTCGCACCGCCCCGCCGCTCGCCTTCGCCCTGATGGTCTTCGGCGGGCTGCTGGCTCTCTCGCTCTTCTTTTTCGCGCCGGCGCTCGTCGCGGGCTACGGGCTGCTCAAGCGCAAAGGCTGGGCGCGCGCCGCCGGAATCGTGGCGGCGATTCTCATGGCGCTCAACGCCCCGTTCGGCACGGCGCTGGCGATCTACACTCTCTGGTTCCTGCTGGGCAGCGGCGCGCGACTCTACGAAGACGAGTCCGCGCGCTTCGCACGCTACGCACTAGGCGACGCACCGCCGACGCCGACTTCGGAGTGGTTCGACAAGGAACGCGAGCGCGAGTACGCGCCGCCCGTGCAGCCGCCGGACTGGCGTTAGCGCGCGCGTCCAAATTTTTCGGAGAACGCAAAAGAGTGGAAGAGACAATCGGAGTCGTCGGGGCGGGCACGATGGGCAACGGCATCGCGCAGGTCTGCGCGCGCGCAGGGTACAGAGTCGTCATGCGCGACGTGGAGGACGAATTTTTGCGACGCGGGCTGTCGTCAATCGACCGCAGCCTCCAGCGCGACGTTGACAAGCAGCGGCTGACCGGCGAGGCGAAGCGCGAGATCGTCTCCCGCGTCAGCGCGACGACCGAGATGGAGGGCTTGCGCGAGGCGGATTTCGTCGTCGAAGCCGTCAACGAGAACTTCCAGATTAAGGCGGAGATTTTCCGCGCGCTCGACGCGCTCACCCGACCCGAGGCGATCCTCGCGTCGAACACCTCCTCGATCTCCATCACGAAGCTCGCCGCGCAGACGCGACGACCCGGCAAGGTGATCGGGATGCACTTCATGAACCCCGTGCCCGTCATGAAGCTCGTCGAGATCATCCGCGGCATCGCGACCTCCGACGAGACCTACGAGCGCACGCGCTCGCTCACCGAGAAGCTCGACAAAGTCCCGCTCGAATGCAACGACTCGCCCGGCTTCGTCTCGAACCGCGTGCTGATGCCGATGATCAACGAGGCGATCTACGCGCTCTACGAGTCGGTCGCGCCGCGCGAGTCCATCGACGGCATCATGAAGCTCGGCATGAACCACCCGATGGGACCCCTGACGCTCGCCGACTTCATCGGACTCGACGTCTGCCTCGACATCTTGAACGTGCTCCACACCGAACTCGGCGACCCGAAGTACCGCCCCTGCCCGCTCCTCAAACGCTACGTGGACGCGGGCTGGCTCGGTCGCAAGACGGGGCGCGGGTTCTATGAATACGAACGATGAAGTCGGAACACGGAACGATGAAGTGAGGGCAAATCGTCTTACTTCATCGTCCACCGTCCCGCCTTCATCGTTGCTCCGCTATGCGTCACGAGTTCCAAAAAATCCGCTGCCAGCGTTGCCGCGCGGCGAACCCTTTCGGCGAGGAGTTGTGTCGCAAGTGCGGGACGCGGCTGATGCTGGTCGTCGAGCCGACCTCTCTGCGCTTCGAGGAGGACGCGGCGTCGGAGTCGCCGCACCCGGCGGTGCTGCTCGAACGCCTGACGCTCGTCGAGGGCGGGCTGATGAAGTTCGCGGAGAAGCTGGAGCGCGGCTTCGATCTGATGCTCAAGCAGGCGGAGAACGTCCACCGCGAGCACCTGCTCGTCGAGGCGCTCGTCGCGCTGCTCGCCCGCTCCGGCGTCGTCACGCGCGAGGACTTGAAGGAGCTGACGCGCGCCGCCCTCAGGCAGGACGAGGCGTCGCGGCGGGACGCCGAGCAACGCAAGCGCGTGCGCGAGCGCGCGCTCGCCGAGCCGCAGGAGGGCGGCAACCGCGACGCCTTCGTCAGATCGCTTTACGAGGGCTTCGAGCTGCTCGCCGCGGGCGACGAGACGGCGGCGCTCAAGGCTCTGGAGCGCGCCGCGCTCAACACGAACGTCAACTACACGCTCGAAGCCTTCCTCGGCACGCAGTTCTTCAGACAGGGCAAAGACCACCTCGCCGACGAGTATCTGGCGCGCGCCGCCGAAGCCGTGCCGCCCGACCCCGGCGTGTATCTGCTGCTCGGCATCCTCACCGCCGACGAGGGGCAGCTGATCAAGGTCGCGCAATGGCACATCGAGGAGGCGTTGAAGCTCGGCGGCGACTGCTACGCGGGGCGCTACGCGCTCGGTCGCGTCTGCGCGCTCGAAGGCGACTGGGCGTCGGCGCGCGCGGAGTTTGAAGCCGCGCACAAGGCGCGCCCCTGCGCCGAGTCGCACTTCCTCGTCGCGCTCGCCTGCCTCATGCTCGGTCGCCTCCGCCTCGCCGCGCGCCACGCGCAAAGGTCAATCGCGCTCGACGAAAATTACGCCGCCCCTTACGTGCTGCTCGGACTCGTCCGCCGGCGAGAGGGCGACGACGCGCGCGCGCGGGAGGCTTTCGAGCGCGCCGCGCTGCTGCGAGAAAAAGCCGGATCGAGAAAGGGCAAAGGGAAAAGCGCGGGAGGGAAAAAAGGGTTGGCGGACGCCGCGCGCGAGCCGACCGAACAGTCGCTGCTCCACGCGGTCTTCGGCGGCGCGCGGATCAAGGGCAAGTCGCTGCTGACTTCGGGCGACGCGCGGCTCGCGCGGCTCATGCGCGAGGACGCGCTCGCGTTCGCCGCCGCCGCGCGTTGACAGGCGAGTTTCGACCGCTATAATTGAGCCTTTTGTGCCCGCAGAGGATTTCGCGGGCGTTCGCGTCTGTGGCGGGTGTGCTTCCATGTTGATCGAGATCGAGCGGCTGAACGAGCGGGGCACTGACTTCGAGCACACCTACACGCCCGCAGACTTTTCGCTCGAAGACGAGCACGCGAGAGTCGCGTCCGCCGTGCGCGTCACGGCGCGCGCGACGCGCACGCGCGGCGAGGTGCGCGTCGCCGGGACGATTGACACGGCGGTCGAGACGGCTTGCGACCGCTGCCTCGCGCCGCTCGCCGTGCCCGTCAACGTCTCGTTCAAAGCCGACCTCGGGCTCGCGGGCGACGCCGGGGGCGCGAACGAGCTGCAAGACGCCGACATGGATTTTTCTACTTACGAGGGAGACGCGATCGACCTCGACGAGATCGTCCGCGAACAAATCCTGCTGGCGCTCCCGGCGCGCCAGCTCTGCGCCGAAGACTGCAAGGGCTTGTGCCCGACCTGCGGCGCGAACCTGAATGAGAAGTCTTGCGACTGCGAACAACGAAAGACCGATGTGCGCTGGTCGGCGCTCGAAGAACTGAAGAACCGCGAACCGTAAATAGTGAAGAGTAAATGGCGGCTGAACAGTCGCGCCGCTTGAGCGATATCTCTCAAGCCGCGAAGCCCGTCAACTTCTATTCACTCTTCACCTGATTGGAGTCATCATGCCTAATCCGAAACGCCGTCACTCGAAAGCCAGGACGGGGAAGCGCCGCGCCCACGACGCGCTGCGCGCCCCGCAGACCATCCTCTGCGAGAACTGCCAGGAGCCGCGCCTGCCGCACCGCGTCTGCCCGAAGTGCGGGCACTACAGGGGGCGCGAGGTCGTGCGCGTGCCGACCGAAGTTTAGTCGACACGAAAGTCCGGGCGAGTTTCGCGTGCGCGCGTGAAGATCGCGCGGTCGCGTGAAGATGAAGCAGGCAGGCTCACTGACCGGCAAGATCGTGCTCGACGCGATGGGCTCGGATCGCGCGCCGCACCCGGAGATCGACGGGGCGTTAGCCGCCGCGCGCGATCTCGGCTGCGGCGTCGTGCTCACGGGGCAGCGCGAGCGCGTCGAGCCGGAGCTGCGCCGCTGCGGCTGGCGCGGGCAGGGCGACCGGGGGGTGGAGTTCGTCGAGGCGGCGGAGGTGATCGGGATGAACGATCCGGTCGCCGCCTCGGTCCGACGAAAAAGGAAAAGCTCTTTGAGAGTCGGCGCGCGGCTCGTCGCCGAGGGACTCGCCGACGGCTTCGTCACCGCCGGGAACACCGGCGCGGCGATGGCGACGGCGAAGATGGTGCTCGGAATGCTTCCGGGCGTGGATCGCCCAGCGCTCGCCGCGCTCGTGCCGACGAAGTCCGGTCGCCCGACTTTGATCCTGGACGTGGGCGCGAACTCCGACTGCAAGCCGGAGCACATGGCGCAGTTCGCGATCATGGGCGACGCCTACTCGCGCGCCGTGCTCGGAACGGCGCGACCTATCGTCGGCTTGATGAGCATCGGCGAGGAGGAGGCGAAGGGGAACGAGCTGACGAAAGAGGCGTTCCCTCGGTTGCGCGATCTGGCGAGCCTGAACTTCGTCGGCAACGTCGAGGGGCGCGACGTTTTCGCGGGCACGGTTGACGTCGTCGTGACCGACGGCTTCACCGGGAACGTCATGCTCAAGCTCTCCGAGGGGATGCAGGACGCCGTGCTCTCGCTCATCCGCCGCGAGCTGTCGGCTTCGGCGATCACGAAGGCGGGCGCGGTGCTCGCGCGTCCGGCGTTCCAGCGCCTGAAGAAGCGCCTGGATTATTCGGAGTACGGCGGCGCGCCGCTCTTAGGCGTGCGCCGGATCGTCGTCATCGGTCACGGCAGCTCCAACGCGCGCGCGATCAGGAATCTCGTCCGCACCGCCAAAGAGTTCTCCGAGGGCGGCGCGACCGAGCGGATCGAGCGTGGCGTCGCCGAGACGAACGCGCGGGAGACTCGGGTACGAAGATCAGATTTTCGAATGTCGGAGGCCGCGACTTAAACGCGCCGCGACGGCAGAGGTTTTAGACTGACCTCCGACCTCTGCCAGAAAGGCTTGTGATGGCGAAGAACGCGCGGATCATCGGGACGGGTCGCTCGTACCCGGAAGGCATCCTGACGAACGCCGATCTCGAACGGATGGTCGAGACCTCGGACGAGTGGATCACGCAGCGCGTCGGCATCAAGCAGCGCCACAAGGCGGCGGAGGGCGAGTACACCTCGCAGTTCGCCGTCGCCGCGTCGCGGCAGGCGATCGAGCGCGCGAAGATCGATCCGGCGGAGATCGATCTCGTCATCTGCGCCACCGTCACGCCCGATCAGATTCTGCCCTCGACCGGCTGCCTCATCCAGACCGAGCTCGGCGCGCACAAAGCCGCCGCCTTCGATGTCGTCGCCGCCTGCTCCGGCTTCCTCTACGGTCTGACGCTCGCCAACCAGATGAT
Source organism: Acidobacteriota bacterium (assembly GCA_020201365.1). Classification (GTDB taxonomy): domain Bacteria; phylum Acidobacteriota; class Blastocatellia; order Pyrinomonadales; family Pyrinomonadaceae; genus JAIVGV01. The sequence continues at coordinate 3,848 of JAIVGV010000290.1, read as the reverse complement.
CCGCGGCGGGCAGTCGCGCTACGCGCTCGTGATCGGCGCGGAGATTCTGACGCGCTACGTTGACTACACCGACCGCTCGACGTGCGTCATCTTCGGCGACGGCGCGGGCGCGGCGGTGCTCGCGGCGGACGACGACGCGGAGCGCGGCATCCTCGCCACGCGCATCCGCTCCGACGGGCGCTACGCCGAACAACTCTTCGCGCCCGGCGGCGGCACGCGCCTCGGTCACAGCGCCGAGTCGCTCGCGGCGGGCGACTACTACTTCAAGATGCGCGGCAACGAGCTGTTCAAAGTCGCCGTCCGCTCGATGGCGGAAGTATCGCGCGAGGTGCTCGAAGAGGCTGGCTGCAGAGCCGAAGACGTGAAGCTCTTCATCCCGCATCAGGCGAACCAGCGCATCACGGACTCGGTCGCCGACAAGCTCAAGGTCGATCCGTCAATCGTCTATTCCAACATCGCCTACCACGGCAACACCTCGTCCGCTTCGATCCCCATCGCGCTCGACGAGTGCATCGAAGCGGGGCGCGTCGCGGAAGGCGATCTCGTCCTGCTCGCCTCCTTCGGCGGCGGCGTCACGTGGGGCGGAGTGTTGCTCAGGTGGTGAAGGGAAGCTGTTGGCGACTAGCCACTGGCTTCTAGCCAGACCGAGAGCCGCGCCTGAGGCTCTCGACAATCTGGCTAACGGCTAACAGCCAATCGCTCACAGCTAACAGCCAATGGCTCTCGCATACATCTTTCCCGGTCAGGGCTCGCAGTACGCGGGCATGGGTCGCGCGCTCTCCGACAGTTTCGCGGCGGCGCGCGCGGCGTTCGAGGAGGCTGACGAGGCGCTCGGCTTCTCGATCTCGCGCGTGTGCTTCGAGGGCACGGCGGAAGAGCTGCAACTGACGGAGAACACGCAGCCCGCGATCCTGACGACTTCGGTCGCGGCGCTGCGCGCGCTCGAAGCAGAGGGCTTCGCCGCGCCGTCGTTCGTCGCAGGTCACAGCCTCGGCGAATACTCCGCGCTCGTCGCCGCGGGCGCGCTCTCGCTCGCCGACGCGGTGCGGACGGTGCGCGCGCGCGGTCGCTACATGCAGGAAGCCGTGCCCGTCGGGGCGGGCGCGATGGCGGCGATCCTCGGCGCGGACGCGAAGACGGTTGACGGCGCTTGCGCCGAGGCTGCGCAGGGGCAGGTGTGCAGCCCCGCGAATCTGAATTCGCCCAAGCAGATCGTGATCGCGGGCGACGCGGCTGCCGTGGATCGCGCGCTCGACCTTTTGAAGTCGCGCGGCGTGCGCAAAGCCGTCAAGCTCAACGTGAGCGCGCCGTTCCACTGCGCGCTGATGCTGCCCGCGCAGGAAAGGCTCGCGCGCGATCTCGAACAAGTCGAGTTCAAAGATTTGCGCGTGCCGCTTGTGACGAACGTGGACGCGCGGCTGATTAACGCAGGCGACGAGGCTCGCGATTCACTCGTCCGCCAAGTCTCTTCGCCCGTGCGTTGGGGCGAGTCAATGGAGTTGCTGACGAAAGAGCGCGGCGTCACCACGTTCGTCGAAGTCGGACCCGGAAAGGTTCTCGCGGGGCTGCTCAGGCAGATCGCGCCGGGGGCACGCTACGTCAACGTCGAGGACGCGGGCGGCGTCGAAGCCCTGCGCGGCGCGCTCGCGGAAAGTGGCGCGGCGGGTGGCGCGTGAGGCGCGATCTGGTTTAATCTTCCCGCACACAAGCAAACGAGTTCTCTTACTTTTGTTTCCGAAGGAGCTGTAACAGCCATGCCCGATCAGCAAGAGATCGAGAACAAAGTCAAACAGATCATCGTGGACGAGCTGGGCGTTGATGAGAACGAGGTGACCCCGAACGCGCGCTTCATAGACGACCTCGGCGCCGACTCGCTCGACACCGTGGAACTCGTCATGCGTTTCGAGGAGGAGTTCAACATCGAAATCCCCGACGAGGACGCCGAGAAGATACAGAGCGTGCGCGACGCTTACAGCTACATCGATCAGCACATGAAGAAGTAAGAACTCGGCGACGCGCGGCGGACGAGCGATCACGGCGCGCGCCGCGCGGACGGCTCGCGAGTCCGCGCTTCTTCGCGCGTCGGCGCGCGGCGCGCGGCACTCTGAGCCCGTCGCGCACACCGCGCGCACGCTCGCGCCGGCTCTTCGTCGCGTTCGCCCTTCGGAGGTCAGACAGGTTTGAGAAGGCGTGTCGTAGTAACGGGTCTGGGGCTCGTCACACCCATCGGGCTCACGGTCGAGGCGACGTGGAGCGCGCTGCTCGCGGGGCGGAGCGGCGTGGACTACATACACAAGTTCGACGTGGAGAAATTCCCCGTCCGCTTCGCCGCGGAGGTGCGCGACTTCGATCCGCTCAAGTTCGCCGAGAAGAAGGAGGCGCGCAAGATGGGCGCCTTCATCCACTACGCCGTCGCCGCCTCCGACGAGGCGCTCGCGGACAGCAGGCTCGAAATCACCGACGAGATTTCGGATCGGGTCGGCACCTACATCAGCAGCGGCATCGGCGACTTCTGGGCCATCGAGCGCGAGCACGAAAAGCTGTTGCACGACGGACCCGGTCGCGTCTCGCCCTTCTTCATCCCCTCGGCGATCATCAACCTCGCCGCCGGACAGGTCTCCATCCGCCATAAGGCGCGCGGCTACCTTTCCGCGACGGCGACCGCGTGCTCCGCGGGCGCGCACGCCATCGGCGACAGCCTCAAGGTCATCCAGCGCGGCGACGCCGACGTGATGATCTGCGGCGGCGCGGAGTCCGCCATCACGCCGATGTCGGTCGCGGGCTTCGCCGCCATGCGCGCGCTCTCGACGCGCAACGACGACCCCGCGCACGCCTCGCGCCCGTTCGACCGCGACCGCGACGGCTTCGTCCTAGGCGAGGGCGCGGGGCTGATGATCCTCGAAGAGTTGGAGTTCGCCAAAAGCCGCGGCGCGAAGATTTACGCCGAAGTGGTCGGCTACGGGAACACGGCGGACGCCTTCCACATCACGATGCCGGACGAGACGGCTTCGGGGCAGTTGCGCGTCATGCAGATGGCTCTGCGCGACGCGGGTGTCGAGCCCGACGAGGTTGACTACGTGAACGCGCACGGCACTTCGACGCCGTACAACGACAAGTTCGAGACGCTCGCCATCAAGCAAGCCTTCGGCGCGCACGCTTACAAGCTCGCCGTCAGCTCCACCAAGTCCATGACGGGTCACGCGCTCGGCGCGGCGGGCGGCATCGAGGCGGTCTTCTCCGTCCTCGCCATCCACCACCAGACGCTCCCGCCGACGATCAACTACGTCACGCCCGATCCCGAATGCGATCTCGACTACGTGCCCAACGAGGCGCGCGAGGTCGCGCAGGTGCGCCACGCCCTCTCCAACAGCTTCGGCTTCGGCGGCACGAACGCCGCGCTGCTGTTCAAGCGGTACGAAGAGTAGCATTCAGTTTTTAGTCTTCAGTTTTCTGCCGGAAGGCGCGAAGGCTGAGAACCCGAGCGGCTGAAAACTGAAAACCGAAAACTGTAAACTGACTTATGAAGATCATCGTGCTCATGAAGCAGGTCGCGAACAAGGACGCGATCCTGCGCATCAACAAAGATTCGACGTGGATCGAGGAGGGCGATCTCTCCTTCGAGGTCAACGAGTCGGACGGCTACGCGCTCGAAGAGTCCCTGCGCCTGAAGGAGAAGCACGGCGGCGAGGTCGTCGTCTGCACGATGGGACCGCAGCGCGCGAAGGCGGTCATCAAGGACGCGCTCGCGCGCGGTGCGGATCGCGCGATCCACGTCATCAAAGACGATCTCACGGGGCTGACGCCTTTCGCTGGCGCGCAGGCTCTCGCCGAAGCCGTGCGCGGCGAGC
>JAIVGV010000462.1 GCA_020201365.1 Acidobacteriota bacterium | reverse complement strand
CTCCAAGACTTGCACGCGGAGGGCGGGCAGACCGCTCTGATAGACGCCGTGTACCTTGCGATCAAGAAAGCCGCTGGCTGGCGCGAGCGCGACGCGGCGCGGCGCCGCGCCGTCGTGCTCGTAACGGACGGGGAAGAGAGGGCGAGCTACTACAAGCTGAGCCGGCTACAGAGCCTCCTACATTCGACGAGCGTTCAGCTCTTCGCCATCGGCTTGACCGGGGAATTGGAGGACGTAGCCGGCTTCACCAACAAGAGCCCACGCGAGAGAGCCGTCCAACTACTCGCCTCAATCGCGCGCGAGTCGGGCGGTCGTACCTTCTACCCGAAGAAGGTGAAAGAGATCGTCGAAGCCGTGAACCAGATCGCGCGCGACATGCGGACGCAAGACGTCGTCGGCTACGCCCTGACGAACACGGCGAGAGACGGCAAGTTCCGCAGGGTCGAGGTGACGGTCGAGACGCCGCCCGGTCAGCCGAAGCGAATTGCCTTCGCGCGCCCCGGCTACCTCGCGCCGGGTGCGAGCGCGGACGATCAAGAGGAGGGCGGGAAGAAGAAAAAGAAGAAGGGCGGCGACAAGTAGGCTGAAGCCTCGCCGCCTCACGCCGAACCGCCGGGCGCGTGGGTCGAGATCGCCGCCGCGCGAGTTTCGCCCGCGCGCCCGACGCGTCTCTCGCGCCGTCGCACGCGGGCGGAAAATTGTTTCGCGTCGCGCGCCTTCGTGGAACTTTCGCGCGCGGCGGGGCGAATTAGGTGCGACGGGCTGAAGGGAGTTCGAGATCGCCGCGCCGAGAGCCGAGGGATGAGGGCTTCGCACGAGAGGACGGACGAGGAGCTGCTGCGGCTGGCGCGCGGCGGCGACGAGTCGGCTTTCGCCGCGCTCTACCGGCGCAGGCAGGCGTCGCTCTTCCGCTTCGCGCTCCAGATGTCGGGCTCCGAGTCGGTCGCGGAGGACGTCGTGCAGGAAGTCTTCCTGTCGCTGCTCGCGCCGTCGCACGGCTTCGACGCGTCGCGCGGCTCGCTCGCCTCGTACCTCTACGGCGCGGCGCGCAATCAGGTTTTGCGAAGACTTGAGAAGGAGCGCGGCTACGTCGCGCTCGGCGACGAGACGGAAGACGCGCGCGCGCGGGGCGACGAGCGGCTGCGCGCGCCGCACGATCCGCTCGCCGAGTTCGTGCGCGGCGAGCGAGCGGAGACCGTGAGGCAAGCCGTGCTCGCGCTGCCCGTCCACTACCGCGAGGTCGTCGTGCTCTGCGAGCTGCAGGAGCTGAGCTACGCGGAGGCCGCCGCCGCGCTCGGCTGCGCGGTCGGGACGGTGCGCTCGCGCCTGCACCGCGCGCGCTCGCTGCTGTGCGAGCGGCTCAGGGAGTTCGACGAGGGGGAAGAGCCCGCGGGGGAGTTTGACGCGGCGAGGTGTTTCGCATGAACTGTCAGGACTTTGAATCTGTCACGACGGAGCTGGCGCGCGGCGCGCTGATGGACGCCGCCGCGCGCGCCGCCGCCGAGAGCCACGCGCAAGGCTGCGACGCTTGCGCCTCGGCGCTGCGCCGCGAGCGCGCGCTCACCAACGCGCTCGGCACAGTGCGCGAGGCGATGCGCGGCGTCGAAGCGCCCGCGCGCGTCGAAGCCGCGCTGTTAGCGAGCCTGCGCGAACGGCGCGACGGCGCGAACGCAAACACAAACACAAACGCGGTCGGCGACGCGGCGGCTCCTGTCATTCCTCTTAACGCGACGCGACCCGCCGCGGGCGTGCGGCGCGCGTTCTACGTCTCGGCAGTCGCGGCGTCGCTCGCACTCGCGCTCTTCGTCGCGTGGCGCGCCGTCGCAAGGAAGACTCCGCCGCGCGACTCAGCCGTCGCCTCGAGCGTTGATCCGCACGCGCCCGCGGCGGGCGGGGCGCGCGGTGAGACGGGGGCGTCCGATCAAAACAGGACGCCGGAGCAGACTCCGCAGTCGGTTGATCGTGAAAATAAGTCGCCGGAAGCTCTCGTCGCTGCCGCCGACAAGTCTCCCAAGTCGCGCCCGTCTCGTTCGCCTTTGAAGCGTGACGCGCGCGCCGTGGCGGACGCGCTGCCGGTCGAGTTCGTGTTGGACGGCGGGCGCGTCGTGGCTGATCGCGGCGCGGCTCCGGTCGCGTCGGACTTCGTGCCGCTCGTGACGGCGGACGCGGGCGAGCCGCTCGAAGGCGGGCAGATGGTCAGGGTCGAGGTGCCGCGCGCGGCACTCGCCGCGTTCGGCTTGCCCGTCAGCGGCGAGCGCGCGGGCGAGACCGTCAAAGCCGACGTGCTGCTCGCGCGCGACGGCACGGCGCGCGCGATCCGCCTGCTGCGTTAACACAGCGCGCCGGAGTTTCGGGAACTATCCGGGTCGCGTTGCGGAAGTAGGGTCGGCAGTTCGGATTTTGTCGAAGGTCGAAAAAACTTTCGATTCGGAGTTGGGCGAAGGAGGATTGATGACGATGCAGCGAGGAAAAATTCTACGCGCGACGCTGTGCGCGCTGGCGCTTTTGGCGAACGGGGCGGGCGCGCTCGCGCAGGAGCGCACGAGGACGCCGCCGCCGCAGGGCGAGCCGCAGACGGTCGTGCCGCAGCCGGGCATGCGCATCTCCGTGATGCCCACGCAAGAGGGCGGCATCGCGGCGCCGGAGCGCACCTTCGTCTTCGCCGGGCAGGGCGACGCGGGCTTCTCGTTCGTCTCGACCGAGATGATGTTCGACGACAAGGTGGTCAAAGGCGCGCCGTTCACGGCTGACGCCGTCACCGAGTCCGTCCAGACGCTCGCCGACGGCAACCGCATCACGCACACTTCGAGCACGCGCGTCTATCGCGACTCCGAGGGGCGCACGCGGCGCGAGCAGAGCACGGGCGGCGTCGGCACGTGGACGAGCGGCGAGGACGCGCCGCAGGCGATCTTCATCCACGATCCGGTCGCGGGCACGGGCTACATCCTCAACCCGAAGACGCACACGGCGCAGAAGATGATGCAGTTCTTCTTCACGACGCGCCCCGAGGGCGGGGGGATGCAGGGCGTTTTGAGGTCGGAGGACAAGGTCGCCGTCACCGCCGCGAACTCGTCGGCGCGACTGCCGATCGAGGGCGGCGGCTTGAGCGGCAAGGCGATCAAGAAGGTGCAGCCGACCTACCCGCCCGTCGCGATGGCTGCGGGCGCTGAAGGCGAGGTGACGGTCGAGGTGGTCGTCAACGAGCAGGGCACTATCGAGTCGGCGAAGGCGATCTCCGGTCACCCGCTCTTGCAGCAGGCTGCCGTTGACGCGGCGCGGCAGTGGACGTTCTCGCCGACGACGCTCGAAGGCAAGCCGGTCAAGGTCAAAGGCAGGATCAGCTTCGTCTTCAGCAAGGAGCAGGGTCACCCCGGCGCCGACGTGGAGGCGACGGCGGCGGCGCGCGAGAAGATGACCGCCGAGCGCGCGTCGGTCGAGCGCAGGGTGCAGGAGAGGTTCCCGCAGACGCACGAGGCGCTCGGCACGCAGACGGTCGAGGGCGTGCAGGCTGAGGGCACGCGCAACACGATCACGATCCCGGCGGGCTCTGTCGGCAACGACCGCGAGATCAAGATCGTCTCCGAGCGCTGGTACTCGCCTGAGCTGCAGACGGTCGTGATGACCAAGCACAGCGACCCGCGGTTCGGCGAGACGACCTACCGCCTCACCAACATCTCGCGCGGCGAGCCCGACCACTCGCTCTTCGAGCTGCCCGCGGGCTACACCGTCAGCGACCCGGCGACCTTCGAGCGCCGCGTGATGAAACGCGAGCCGCAGAACGAGCAGTGAGCGATCTCAGGCGCGTAAACGGAACGGGCGAAGTGAAGACCTCACTTCGCCCGTTCCGTTTACGCG
>JAIVGV010000461.1 GCA_020201365.1 Acidobacteriota bacterium | reverse complement strand
GCGCGGCGGCGGTCACGGACGAGAGGTTCGCGGGCGAGGCGGACGCGCCAGCCGTGCAGATCGGTCGCGCGCGCGAAAGGAGCGCGCCGCTGTTCCTGTTCCCGGCGGTCGAGCGCGCCGAGGAGGTCGAGTGGCAGACGCGCGCGCCGCGCCGCTACCACGGTCGCGTCGCAGACCTCGCGGCGGACGTCCGTCGCGCGCACCACGAGCGCGGCGCGGCGACCGTTTTCGTCATGCCGAGCGCAGGTGTCGCGGAGCGCGTCTCCGAGATGCTCGCCGATTACGAGACGAGCGCGCGGCTCGCGCTCGCGGGCGAGGCGGGCGCGCCGGGCGGAGACTTCACGGCGGCGGCGGAAGATTTCGCGGCGGTCGTGACGGCGGGTCGTCTGTCGGGCGGCTTCGAACTGCCGAGCGCAGGTTTGCTCGTCCACGTCGAGACCGATCTGTTCGACGAGGCGTCGGATTCGTCGGTCGAGCACCGCGCGCCGGGGACGACGGCGGCGGCGACCGCGGCGAAGCGCGGCGCGCGGAAGAAGTCGAAGACGGCGGCGTTCCTCTCTGACTTCCGCGATCTCAAAGTCGGCGATTACGTCGTCCACGTGGATCACGGGGTGGGGCGCTTCGGAGGTTTGCAGACGTTAGACCTGCAAGGTCGAGCCAGCGAGTTCATGCTGCTCTACTACGCCGACGACGCGAAGCTCTACGCGCCGGTCGAGCGGCTCGATCTCGTGCAGCGTTATTCGAGCGCGGAGGGGCACGAGCCGACGCTGGATCGCCTCGGCGGCTTGGGCTGGCAGAAGACGAAGGCTCGCGCCAAGCGCGCGATGCGCGACATGGCGGACGAGCTGCTGCGCCTGTACGCGGAAAGAAAATTGGTCGGCGGCTACGCCTTCGCCTCCGACACGCCGTGGCAGCGCGAGTTCGACGACGGGTTCGAGTACCAGTTGACGACCGATCAGGAGACGGCGATTGAGGACGTGAAGACGGACATGGAGACGCCGACGCCGATGGACAGGCTGCTGTGCGGCGACGTGGGCTACGGCAAGACCGAGGTGGCGATGCGCGCGGCGTTCAAGGCGGTGATGGACGGCAAGCAGGTCGCGGTCTTGACGCCGACGACCGTGCTCGCCTACCAGCACTTCGAGACCTTCGGCGCGCGCTTCGCGCCGTTCCCCGTCAAGATCGATCTGCTGTCTCGCTTCCGCTCAACCAGAGAGCAGAAGGATGTCGTGAAGAAGGTCGAAGCGGGCGAGGTGGACGTCATCATCGGGACGCACAGGATTCTGTCGAAGGACATGAGTTTTCGCGATCTCGGTCTCGTCGTCGTTGACGAGGAGCAGCGCTTCGGCGTCGCGCACAAGGAGCGCCTCAAGCAGTTGAAGAAGAAGGTTGACGTGCTCACGCTCTCGGCGACGCCGATCCCGCGCACGCTCAACATGTCGCTGATGGGCTTGCGCGACATGTCGGTCATCGAGACGCCGCCGCGAGACCGTCTCGCCATTCAGACCCAAGTCGTGCAGTTCTCCGAGGCGGTCGTCAAATCCGCGATTGAACTCGAACTCGGTCGCGGCGGGCAGGTCTTCTTCATACACAACCGCGTCGAGACGATTGAGACCATCGCGGCGCTCGTCCGCCGTCTCGTGCCGGCGGCGCGCGTCTCGGTCGGGCACGGGCAGATGAACGAGCGCGAGATGGAGCAGGTGATGCTCGACTTCATGGCGTACAAGGCGGACGTGCTCGTCGCGACGACCATTATCGAGAACGGGATAGACATCCCCCGCGCCAACACCATCATCATAAATCGTGCCGACAACTACGGCTTGGCGCAGCTCTACCAACTGCGCGGGCGCGTCGGTCGCTCGAACCGCAGAGCCTACAGTTACCTGCTCATCCCGTCGGAGGCTGAGCTGACGCCGATTGCGCGCCGCCGCTTGGCGGCGATCCGCGAGTTCTCAGACCTCGGCGCGGGCTTCCGCATCGCGGCGCTCGATCTCGAACTGCGCGGCGCGGGGAACCTCTTGGGCGGCGAGCAGTCGGGGCACATGGACGCGCTCGGCTTCGATCTTTACACGCAGATGTTGGAGCGCACGGTCGCGGAGCTGCGCGGCGAGGAGATCGAGGACGAGACGAGCGTCTCGCTCAATCTCGGCGTGGACGTGGCGATCTCGGAAGACTACATCGCCGACATGGGGCAGCGGCTCAGGACTTACAAGCGCATCGCCTCGGCGCGCGACGACGAGACTTTGCGCGCCGTCCGCGCGGAGACGGAAGATCGCTACGGTCGCATCCCCGAATCGGTCGAGAGGCTCTTCGCTTATTCAAGGCTGCGGCGCACGGCGGAGCGCGTCGGCGCGGTCTCGATTGACCGGACGCCGAACGGGATAGCGATCAAGCTGAGCGAGAAGGCGCGCGTCGCGCCCGAGAAGCTGCTGGCGCTCGTCGCCGGGCGCGCAGGGGCGTCGTTCACGCCGAGCGGCGTGCTGAGAGTGGAACTGTCGGACGAAGAGTCGGAGGACTTGATCGAGACCGCCCGCGGCTTGTTGCTGAGTGTGAGCGCGGCGGATTAGAATGGGCGTCCTCGTTTCCGGGTCGCGAAGCAAGAGACCGGCACCCCGTCGGCCGTTCACAAATCACCGCGATAACGTCATCGTTCGGAAGTTAAGGAGTTAAAAATAGTGAGATCGAAAATTCACGCGCGCCTGTCTGCTTTCGCTTTCTCCGCGCTCGCCTGTCTGTTCGCCGCCGCGCCGGCGCGGGCGCAGGAGGAGGGCGTCCCCAAGGTCGTGGACGAGGTGATCGCGCAGGTCAACAACGAGGTCATCACGCTCTCGATGCTGCGCCAGGAGATGAAGGACGCCGCGCAGGGGCTCGCCGAGCAGAAGAAGATTCCGCTCGCGCAGGCTCAGGAGGAGGTCGCCAAGCGGCAGGCGGAGATCATCGCCACGCTGATTAACGAGCAGCTCTTGCTGCAGAAGGGCAAGGAGCTGGGCTTCGCCGACAACGTCGAGAAGGAAGTCAACGAGCGCATGGTCGCCGTGATGAAGCAGGAGAACCTGCGCACGCTCGAACAGTTGGAGCAGGCGATGCGCGAGAGCGGCGTCGATCCGGCGGCGGTGCGCCAGTCGCTGCGCGCCGAGATCATGAAGCAGGCGGTCTTGCAGCAGGAGGTCAACTACAAGCTCTACTGGGGGCTGACCGACTCCGAGATCAAGAACTACTACGCGGCGCACAAGGACAAGTTCCGCAAGCCCGAGTCCGTCGCGCTCTCCGAGATCTTCCTCTCGACCGCGGGCAAGGACGACGCCGAGGTGCGCGCGCGCGCTCAGCAGATCGTCGCGCAGTTGCGCGGCGGCGCGGACTTCGCGACGACGGCGAAGGCCGTCTCCGAGCGCGAGGATCAGAACCGCGAGCGCGTCGCGCAGAAGACGGGCGGCAAGCTCGGCACCTTCGCCATTGACGACATCTCGAACCCGGAGCTGCAGGCGGCGGTCAAGGCGCTGAAGGTCGGCGGCGTGACCGACCCCGTCAAGCTCCCGGACGGCTACATCGTCATCCGCGTTGACGAGCGCACGCCCGCCGGCGAGCCCGTGTACGACGAGAACAAGGTGCGCGAGGCGATCGCCACCGAACGTTTGGAGCAGGAGCGGAAGAACTACCTCGCCAAGCTGCGCGAGGAGTCGTTCGTCGAGGTCTCGCCGACCTACCGCGATCAGGTCATGCCGATCCTCGGCGCGACGGCGAACGCCGCCAAGCCCGCCGACGCGACCAAGCCCTCCACCGCCAAGAAGAACGACAAGAACGCCGAGAAGGCTTACACGAACGGGAACAAGAAACCTTAAAGGCGGGGGTTGGGGGTTAGGG
>JAIVGV010000460.1 GCA_020201365.1 Acidobacteriota bacterium | reverse complement strand
TTCGGGCGACATGTAGCCGACCGTGCCCATCACGACGCCGGGCGAGGAGAGCGGACGCAGCATCGCCGTCGCGGCTTCGTTCGGATCGCCCTCCGCGAGACTCTGCGCGCCCGTCGGCTCGACCAGCTTGGCGAGACCGAAGTCTAGAATCTTAGCGTAGCCTTCGCGCGCGATCATCACGTTGTCGGGCTTGAGGTCGCGGTGGACGACGCCCGCGGCGTGCGCCTTCGCCAGCCCTTCGGCGACCTCGGATAGATACTTCAACAGTTTCGGGAGCGGCGCGCCGTCGCGGTGGATCGCCGCGCCGAGCGTCTCGCCCTCGACGTGCTCCATCGCGATGAAGTTGACGCCGCCCGCTTCGCCGATCTCGTAAACGTGCGCTATCGCCGGGTGTTTCAGCGCGGCGGCGGCGCGCGCCTCCTGCCGGAAGCGGCTCATGCGCTCGCCGTGTGAGGCGAGTTCAGTCGGCAGGACTTTCAGCGCCACGTCGCGCTCGAGCTGCGTGTCGCGCGCCAGATAGACCTCGCCCATCCCGCCCTCGCCGATCTGCGAGACGACGCGGTAGCGACCGAGCGTTGTGCCGGAGGGGATGCTTGTGCCCATGCCTGACGGAAGGAGGCGACCGAACGAACGGGACGGCGAATTCTAACCGAACGCCAACGCGCGCGCCAAGATATTACGCGCCGACGCCGAAGACGGATGCGCGGCGGTCACCCGCGTCGGCTCGGCGCTTCGCCTCGCCGGACGACGCGCGTCCGCGTCGGCGACTTCATCTCGTAGGTGATGCCGCGCCAGGTGATGCGCCGCGAGAAGGAGGCGGCGGCGGCGTTCCACAGGAAGAGCGCGCCCGTCACAGTCCAGAGCGTGAGCTGCGCGAGGCGCGCGACGCCGCCGACCCGCGAGCCTTCGCGCGCGAGCACGAGGTTGACGGCGCGCAGGCGGAGCGCCGCCTTCGTCGCGCCGATCAAAAAGACCGACGCGGCGAGCGCGAGCGGGAGCGCGAACGATTCGCCGCGAAGCGCGCGCGCGGCGGCGAGGGCGAGCGCGCCGTAGAAGCCCGCGCAGAAGACGAGGTTCGAGACGAGCACGACGAGCCAGAGGCGCGGCGCGTAGGTGCGCGTGATCTTCAGTTGTCGCGTGGTGAACTCGAACAGCTCGCGCGCAGAGCAGTCGTCGTGAGAGGCGACGAGGCAGGCGGGGACGAAGGCGATGGGGAGCGCGGCGCGTTGGAGCGCGCGCGTCACGGCGTAGTCGTCCGAGAGCGCGCCGCGCCACTCTCCGAGGATGTTCAGGCGGTCGAAGGTCGCGCGGCGGATCGCGGTCGAGCCGCCCCAGCAAAAGTTCCGGCGCGCGTTTTCGCCGAGCGCGGAGGCGATTGAAGCGTTCCACACGGCGCGCAGGTGCGAACTTAGCCCGCCGCGCGGCGAAGGCACGAACCAGCGGTAGCCCGTCGCCGCGCCCGCCCGCTCGTCCGCGAGCGGCGCGACGAGCGAGCGCAGCCAGTCGCGGCGCGCGCGCGCGTCGGTGTCAACGAAGACGAAGACCTCGCACGCCCTGCCGGCTCCGCGCACCGCCGCGCGCAGGTTGTGAACCTTCTGCCCGCAGTCGCGGGCGCGACCCGCGACGACGACCCGCGACGTGACGCCCGCGCCGTGCGCGGAATCTTGCCGCGCGGCTTCGACGACTCCGAGCGCGGGATCGCCCGCGTCGTCAACGACGAAGACGAGTTCGTAAGCCGGGTAGTCCTGCCGGAAGAGCGCGGAGAGGTTCTCGCGCAACCCCTGCTCGACGCCGCGGCAGGGGACGAAGACGGAGGCGCGCGGCGCGAAGTCGGCGGGCTCGCGGCTTAGCTCGCGGCGGAAGAAGCCGAGGTAGCGGAAGCCGCCGCGCAGCGACGCGAGCGACTGGAAAAGCAGAGGAGCGGCGAGTGCGCAGAGGAGCCACATAAGAAGGCGGGAGGCGAATTGTCACGCCTCCCGCTGCGATCCATCCTTGAAGTTTTCACCCGCCCCGAGTTCAGCCGGAGCAGCCGTTGCGTTGCTCGTCGTAGCGGCGACGGCAGCGCGTGAGCGCGCCGCGCCTGCCGTCGGCGCGGCGCCGGCAGCGGTTGTAGTCGCGGCGCGCGTCGCGTATGCACCGGCGCGTCTGCCGGATCATTTCCTGCGACTGCCGGTCGCCCTGATCGTTGGCGTTCTGCGCGGGGGCGACCATCTGCGCGAGCGCGAAGAGGAGTAAGAGGGGCGCGAGGAGTCGCGCGAGCCTGCGCGTGTGTTTCATCGTGAGCTCTCCTTGTCTCGTGTCTTACCTGAGGGCGACGGCGCCCGCCCCGCCCGCGAGCGAGGCGACGACCGACTGCGCGAGGTTGATGAACGGCTGCGGATAGACGCCGATCAGGATGATGCCGATGACGGCGACGCCGAGCGCGACTTCGAGCGCCGTCGAGACCGAGAGCGGTCGCGCGTCCGCCTCGCGCTCGTCGAGGTACATCACGCGGATGAAGCGCACGTAGTAGTAGAAGGAGACGACGGTGTTGATGATCGCCCAGGCGGCGAGCCAGACGTACCAGTTCTTACCGTCCGCCGTCGCACGTTTGAGCAGCCCGCCGAAGAGGAACCACTTGCCGAAGAAGCCGCCCGTCAAGGGGAGCCCGCCGAGCGAGAGCATGAAGACCGCCATCATGAACGCCATGCCCGGCTCCTTCTGCGCGAGCCCGCGCAGGTCGTCAACCTTGTCGCCGACGACGCCGCGGCGACGCAGCGAGATGATGATGCCGAACGCGCCGACGTTCATCAGCGTGTAAACGAGCAGGTAGATGGCGAGACCGACGTAGCCGTACTCGTTCGCGGCGATGATTCCGAGCAGCAGGTACCCGGCGTTCGAGATCGAAGAGTAGGCGAGCAGCCGTTTGGAGTTGGTCTGCGTGACCGCCGCCCAGTTGCCGACCATGATCGTGATCGCGGCGACGATTCCGAGGAGCGGCGCCCACTCGGCTCGCATCCCGCCCAGTCCTTCGACGAAGATGCGCGCGTAGAGCGCGAAGCTCGCGGCTTTCGAGCCCGTCGAGAGGAAGGCCGTGACGGGCGTCGGCGCGCCCTCGTAGGCGTCCGGAGCCCACATGTGGAAGGGCACGGCGGCGATCTTAAAGAACAGACCGGCGGCGAGCGCGATCATGCCGAGCAGCATCATCGGCTTGACGGCAGCCGCTGGTGCAGCCGCGTCAGCCGAAGATGTCATGACCGACGAGACCGACTGCGCGATGTCGCCGAGGTTCGTCGAGCCGGTGACGCCGAAGAGCAGCGACATGCCGTAGAGCAGTATGCCGGAGGAGAACGCGCCGAGCAGGAAGTACTTCATGCCCGCCTCGTTCGAGCGGCGCTCGCGCTTCGTGTAGGCGACGAGCACGTAGAAGGTGAGCGCCATCAGCTCCAGGCTGATGTAGAGCGCGAGGAGATCGTACCCGCACGCGAGGAACATCATGCCGGTCGTGGCGAAGAGGACGAGCGCGTAGAACTCGCCGCGCTGTTCGTTCTCCACGTCGAGGTATTTGAGCGAGACGGCGATGGTGAGCGCGGCTCCGGCGAGGAAGATCAGCTTGAAGACGACCGCGAAGCCGTCGAGCTTGATCATGCCGTAGAAGCCGGTCAGCGGGAACGCCGCGGAGTAGAGCGTCCACGTCGTGACGAGCGAGGCGGCGGCTAACCCGACGGCGACGAGCGCGAAGTAGCCGACCCAGCGGCTCAGCTTGTACGGCAGCATCACCTCCATGACGAGCGCGAAGCAGGCCGCGACCGCGAGGATGAGCTCCGGCACGATCATGCCGAGATCGCTCGGCGCGAAGAGCGTTGTCGTGTTGGCTTGTAGCAGCAACATGATGAAAGG
>JAIVGV010000171.1 GCA_020201365.1 Acidobacteriota bacterium | reverse complement strand
GACCTCGACCGCCGCGCCCAGCGCGAGCGTGACGAGAGCCGCCCAGGCGAAATCCGCCCGCCGCGTCAGACGAAACTGCGCGCACGTCAGCACGAAGCCGAGCGCGAAGAGGATGACGTGCGGGAAGTTTGTTAGCGAGTGGACTGCGAGCCGGACGCCGAACGTGAGTTCGCACGGGTGCGGATCGAGGCGGAAGCCGACCTTGGCGGGGAAGTAGAGCAAGCCCAGCACGAGGAAGGCGACGTACGCCCAGCGCACGCCGCGCAGCGCGAAGGCGGCGAGCGCGACGCGGGCGATGGAAGCGACGAGCCACATCTCACCCTGTCAAACGCTCCGGGGCGCACGACTATTAACAACGCCGCGCCGCCCAAACCGAGTGCGCGCCGATCTATTTCTTCGGCGGTCGCCGCGGTCGCTGCTTCGCCGAGACCGACTTGACGACGAGTCGGCTCGCAGCCGTCTTGTCGAACTTCTTCTCCGAGAGTTTGATCGCGCGCGAGACGAGCGAGCGCACGGCGGGCTTGTCGAGATCGTCGGCGCTCGCGAGGACGATGTGGCGCGCCACCTTGCCCTCGCCGCGCAGCAGCCCCGACGGGTCGTCGAGCCGCGCGCCGTTCAGGAAAAACAGCGTCACCCAGCGCGGGTAGAGCGCGACTGAGAGGACGGCGTCCGACGCGCGCTCCGTCGGCGAGAAGCCGACGACGAGCGCGTTGTAGTTGTCATAGACCAACTCGCACGCGCCCGGCAGGCGCGCCCGCAAGCGTGCCAGCGCCTCGCGCGCCAACGCGCCGACTTCAGGCGTGTACTTCTTGAAGAAGCCTTCGAGCTGCTCTTCCGGCGTTCTGTCCTTCACGATAGCCCTCTCAAGTTCCCGAACTGGACGCTGAGCCGTTCGCCGCGACGCTAGTCGGCTAGTCGCTTCGTCGGGAGGCGCGCCAGCACGGCGGCTAGAACGAGTGCGACAAGAAACGCGGGCAGAGCCGTGACGACGGGCCACACCACGAGCGCGAGGGCGAACCGGCGGTAGGGTGCGTGCGACGCGACCGTCGCCGCGTGAACGGTGGCGGCGACCGCGAGCAGGAACGCGCCGAACGCGACCGCCGTCGCCGCGTGGCGCGCCGTCGCTAGGGGCGAGCTGCCGAGCCGAAAGTGCTCGTACCCGACGTGAGCCGCGAACATCGCCGCGCTCGCGACCCACGCCGCCAGCCGCCACGCGAACCACATCCGACCGGACACGGGCGGAGTGGCGATCAAGGCGAAGCCGAAGCCGACGACGAAGTACGCGACGCCGACGAGCACCGCCGCACCGACCCACGATCTACGAACGGACGAACCCAATGATGTATCAGCACAGCGCCCGCCGTCAGCCGCCGCGTATTCAACACAGCTAGAGCTAAGTCTTGCGGATGAAATCAATTCTATTCGCGGTCGGCTGCATGGCGTTGTTATGCCGCCCGCTGCAAGCATCATTCAACATTCCTTCACCCGTGAGCAGCTACCGAACGACGTAACTCCTCGGCGATTGGTTCATTCCTTCTTTTTTTCGTATTCCTCCAAGCAGTCAGCCAAAGTCTTGCCCTCGTTGTAAATGCAATTGCAGAAGCGTTGGCAGGCCTCGGGGCGAGCATTGTTGCGGCAGCCGTTCGTGCACTCTAGCTGGGAATTGCCAGGGCGGATGTCGTACATAAAGGCGTTGATGACGATCACTGCAGCGACGACTGCGACGACGCCTCCAAAAAATACCCAGGGAAACTTGCGCGACACCGTCTGATCTGGCGTTGCGCCGGCGGCGCCCGATGATGCAAAAGGCAGAACGTATTTCAACCGCGCGTAGTCCCAACAGAGCAAATACAAGTTTGCCAACACCATGAGCGTAGTGATGCGAGTGCCTTCAAAGCGGGTCGCATAAGCCAACACACAAATGTTGAAGATGATCGGGAAATAGAGGATCGCTCCCAGCAACGCCGTCCTTGGAATGAGCAACAGCACCGCCACCGTCAGCTGGCTCACGCCGATAAACGTGTAGTAAAAGCCCGTAAGGTGTAACGCGTCAAAATAGTGGCCGAGTGGGTGATTCGAGGGCAACGCGGTAAACCGCTCTCCCATGACTTTTACAATGCCGGAAGGGATAAACCCCAGTGCCAATGCGACGCGGCAAAAGACGGCGAAGTAGCGCAACCATTGGTTCCTCTTGCATTCACTGTAGAAGTGGTCAAGGTTGGCAAGTAGGTTCATAAGCTCCAAACCAAATGGGTGCAGGACGCTCGAATTCCGGCGGCGTAACGCCCGAATTAACCCGCCCCGCGCGAGAAGCATTCTACAAGACCAAAGAGGATAACGATGAAGGGAATACTATCGCGGGTCGGGTTGAGTGAGTTGTTAGGTGGCATATTCGGGATAAGGTCGTGCGAGCCCAAGCCTCACTTTCCTAAACACGATCAATCACAGTGACTCATCCCAGCGATCTGAGATAGGTTAAGTATTGCTCCTTAGCGTCCTGATTGATCTCCGTAATTTGGATGGCCATCACCCCGCCCCGCTCCGCCTTATCGGCGTCGGGAACCTGACACCAGACCAGTTCCCCGAATAAGTAGATGGCGCCGGTCGGAAGGGCCAAGACTACGCGACACTTAGCACCTTTGATTAACAAACCGATCTGAGCCGCAAGACTGTCGAGGATGAAGAAACTCAGGCCTGATTCACTCAGGTCGCGAACATGTCCCGCAACTTTATCCGTATCTTTCCCCACAAGTGCAATGCTCGCGATGATCGGGGGCCCCGGCCGGGGCTTAAACCTCGGCTTGATCCGCCGATTCCCGGTGACAATCCGTAGCCTGCTTAACCATGATTTGAGCAATGCCAGACCTCCCTCATAAAATAATCCCGACAACTAAATGATGATCCGTGCGCGAGCGGGCAATTATGTCAGAGTCCATCTGCAAGTCAGCAGGAGAAGAATCCGAGAGCCGGCTTATAAAGAGCCCCGCATGGCCGGCGAAGCACAGCAAGCTCGCGCTTTAGTAATTTCATCTAATCTGACGTTCACCTCAAATTGGTGGTCTTCTAACTACCGATTATCCCGCTAGCGGCGTGATGATACGCTGATACGGCGTGTTATCACGCTCGCAGCCGGATAATCACACTTTCCGCATCTACCTACAAACCCGCGAGCGCGCGCAGCACGGCGTCCGTGTCGGCGAGCGTTTCGAGCACGGCGTCGGGCTGGCAGGCGCGCAGGTCTGCGTTCGTGTAGGTGCGCCCCGTCGAGAGCGCGACCGAGCGCGCGCCGAAGTGCTTGGCGCAGGCGATGTCGTTGGGCGTGTCGCCGACGACGACGAACTGCGAGGGCGCGAGCGAGAGTTTGAGAGAGCCGTTGATGCGCGCGGCGGCGAGGGCGGGCAGGTCGCGCCGGTCGTGCGAGTCTTCGCCGAACGCGCCGGGGAGTCGGAAGAAGTCCGCGAGACCGACGAGGCGCAGCTTCCAGTACGCCGCGCCGCGCACGTTGCCCGTGAGCAACGATTGCAGGTAGCGCGGGTGCGACTCGACCGCCTCCAAAACTTCGCGCGCGCCGGGCAGCGCCGAGTAGAGCGACTCGCCCGCGCCCGCCATGCGCTCGAACTCGGCGACGTACTCGGCGCACAGCTCGCGGCTGCGCGCCGCGATCTCCTCGGTCGTGAAGCCCTCGCACGAGAGCGCCTCGCAGACGATCTGCAGGTCGGTCATCCCCGACACGCTCAACTCGTGCAGACGCCCCGCCGTGCCGAACAGCCGGACGAGCGCGGGCGTCGTGTAGTCCTTGAAGACGCCCCCGCGCGCGCTGCGCACGAGCGTGCCGTCAATGTCCCAGAGCAGAACCCTAAGAGCGGGGGATGGGGGATAGGG
>JAIVGV010000170.1 GCA_020201365.1 Acidobacteriota bacterium | reverse complement strand
TGTCCCGGAGAACTTTATTACCGCCGGTGTCTGTGTAAGGCGTCTCGTAGATGCGCGCCCACGTCTGCCCGGCGTTGGTTGACTTGTAGATGCCCGGCGAGTTGACGCCGTCCACGTTCGTGTCCACGCGGCGCATGGCGGCGTAGATCGTCTGCGGGTCGCCCGGCTTGATGGCGATGTCGCGCGGCAAGCCCGAGAGCGTCTTCGTCCAGTTCACGCCGCCGTCGGTCGAGATGTAGAACCCGGCAGCCGAGAAAGTGTTGGCGGGTCCCGGATCGCTGAAGCCGCCCGTGCTGTACAGGTACTCGGCGAGATAGACGCGGTTCGGATCGTTCGGGTCAACGGCGACCGCCATCGCGATGCCCGGCGCGGGCAGGCACCCGGCGGCGCCGAACGCGGGAAGCGTCGCGCAGTCGGTTCCGAGCACGCGGCTCACGCGCGTCCACGTCGCGCCGCCGTCGGTTGACTTCAAAACGCCCGTGCCGAGGTAGCTGTTACCGATGTCGCCCATGCCCGCATAGACGATTGAAGGGTTCGAGAGCGCGAAGGCGATGGAGGCGACGGAGAGATCGACCTGCGCGTCGCTCGCGGGCGCGAAGTTCGCGCCGCCGTCG
Source organism: Acidobacteriota bacterium (assembly GCA_020201365.1). Classification (GTDB taxonomy): domain Bacteria; phylum Acidobacteriota; class Blastocatellia; order Pyrinomonadales; family Pyrinomonadaceae; genus JAIVGV01. The sequence continues at coordinate 3,283 of JAIVGV010000170.1, read as the reverse complement.
GTCGAGCGCCAGACGCCGCCCGTCGAAGCGCCGACGAGGACGACGTTCGCGTCGTCCGGCTTGACGGCGATGGCGTTGATGCGCCCGCTCGTCTTGCCCCAGTTGTTCTGGAACTTCGGCGTCGTCGGCAGCGGCCCGAGCGGCGTCCAGGCGGATGCGTTAACCGACAGCACGCCGCGCAAGTCGCCCTCTTTGGTGCCGCCGCCGCCGCCGCCGACGCCGCCGCCGCGCGGGCGCGACTCCCAAGCCTGCCGGCGCGCGTCCGCCGGGATGTCGGCGAACGGGTAGGCGCGCTGGAAGCGGAACCACTCCTCGCGCTTCTCGAAGTTGTCGCCCTCGCCCTCCTCGCCGTCGCCCGGCACGTCGTAGCGCTCCGACTCCTCGCGGTCTTCGCGCGCAGCCTTTGCGCTGCGCTTAGCGACGCGCGACTTCGCGTTCGCCGCGGCGGCGACGCGCGCGCGCCCGTGCGACTTCGCGCGCGACTTGGCTTCGACCTCGGAGCCGCGGGGCGCGAGACCTGCGAGGACGAGCGCGAGCGTAAAGATGAGAGAGGCTGCGCGGCGCGCGCGTCTGCGCGCGTTGCTGGCGGCGGGGGACTTGGAGTTCTTCACCGTGACTTCCTCGTAACTAGTCGTGAGACGGCGTCGGCTGTGCGCGCAAGTCTGAGGCGGAGAGCCTTGCGCCCTGCGCGCGCCAAACTCTGAAGCCGGTGGGGGTGAGACCGGCGGGCACTCTGTTCGAACCAGCCGCGCGTCGGCGGCTGCCTCGCAAAAGCGATTTTGACCGAGGGAAACTGACGGATACCCGCATCGGGCCGGGTACTGACGACTGTCCGAATTTAGAAGCGGGGCGGGGCGTTTTAGATGCCCGAAGTGACCTGACCGAAGGGCTGGAGAAGGCGGCGTTTCGGCGAGCCGTCGCCGCGCGGCGACGACGCACGAAACTTTAAACGCGCCGAGCGGCGCGAGTCAAGACTTCTGCCGCCCGTACCTCTGCCGCACGCCGCCCGCGCGTCCCGCGCGCCCCGGCGCGGCGGGGAGGGCGGCGGGTGTGAAAAATTTCCGTTGACTTTTTTTGCGTTTGCCAATAGGCTCTCCGCGCTCATTCACAGCGCGACGGTTCTCGCCCCCTTAGATTCTTTTTATACCTCACGGGAATCGTCTCCTAGCGCCGCAGTAGCAGTTAACCTTTCACGAACGTGCAAGCGGTTGGGTCTCACGTCAGCTCGATGACAGCGCCGTAAAAACGCAGCCACTCTTTAGCGTAAGGGACGCGCCCCGTTGCTCTCCCCCGGAGCGAAGGGCGCAGGCTGAGAGTCGCCGCACGTCGCCCGCTCCGATCTCGTCGTCCACAGCACCGCCTGCGCCGACTTGAGCGTTCGTCCTCCGCGCCCGCCGTGGCGCGCACGCGCAATCGTCCTTTCCGTGCCCGCAAGGTGATAGTGTGATCCCTCTACCCGACAACCCAACCGACTCTCCTTCCGAAGAGCCGACCCGATGTAAATCTCGTTTCCCCTCGGACGCGCACCTCGCGCGCGCCTGAGTACCTAGGAGGAGATAGTATGAAGCTGCTGAAACTCATCATGCTGGGCTGCTTCGCCGCCGCGTTCGTGCTCCCCACGGTTCTCAACCGAACCGTCACGGTGCACGGCGCGACCGAAGCCCCGACCGGCTACGACAACCTGACCAACGGCTTTGAGTCGCAGGCGCAGATGGACTCCGACCGCGCCACCTTCGAGGAGCGCGACGACATCGCCAAGGGGCTCGGCCCTGTTTACAACGCGCAGTCGTGCGGCGAGTGCCACCAGAACCCGGTGACGGGCGCGATCAGCCAGATCACGGAGCTGCGCGCCGGGCACGACGACGCCAACGGCAACTTCGTTGACGCGGCGGGCGGCTCACTCATCAACGACCGCGCCACCAACGCCAACATCCAGGAGCGCGTGCCCTCGACCGCCGAGAACATACGCACGTTCCGCACCTCTCTCAACACCGTGGGCGACGGCTTCGTCGAGGCGATTGACGCCAACACGCTCCTCGCCATCGCCAACAACCAGCCCGGACAGAGCGGCGGCGCGATCGCCGGGCAGTTCATCCAGGTGCCCGTCGCCGAGGCTGGCGGCGCGGTGCGCGGCGCGCGCTTCGGCTGGAAGAACCAGCAGGCTTCCCTGCTCTCGTTCTCTTCGGACGCTTACCTCAACGAGCAGGGCATCACCAACCGCTTCAACCTGACGGAGAACACGTCGAACGGTCGCTTCGTCGGCTTCGGCTCCGGCTTCGACCCCGTCGCCGACAACCAGCCCTGCAAGCCCGGCACGCGCGACGCCGGTCAGAATTGCGGCGAAGACCCGGACGAGGACATCGTCGCCTTCGCCAACTTCATGCGCGCGCTCAAAGCTCCGCCGCGCGACACGACCATCTCCGGCTCTTCGGACGCCGTGGCGGGCGCGTCGCTCTTCAACCAGGTCGGCTGCAACATCTGCCACGTCACCTCGATCACGACCGCCCCGGCGGGCACGTCGATCAACGGCGGGACGATGATTGTCCCCGCCGCGCTCGGCGACAAGGTCATCCACCCGTACAGCGACTTCCTGCTGCACAACGTGGGCACGGGCGACGGCATCGTGCAGAACGGCGGCGCTTCGACCGCCAACAAGCTGCGCACTCCGCCGCTCTGGGGCGTGCGCTCGCGCGACAGGCTGATGCACGACGGCGAATCGCTCACGCGCAACGAGGCGATCCTGCGCCACGGCGGCGAGGCGACCGGCGTCATCAACAACTACCGCAACCTCTCTTCTACGCAGAAGAACCAGATCGCCACCTTCCTCAACTCGCTGTAAGTCCCGGCAGCGACACGCGACCACCTAGCGGGGCACACAGCCGAGAGCCCGTCCGAACTTCCGAGAAGCCCGGACGGGCTCTCGACTTGATCGCCAGCGGAAACTGAGTTAGAACCTGCCCCCGTCCGGAGCCCTAGGCGGACGCACGATCCCGACACCCCGAAACGATCCGAGGACGACGATGATGCGACGAACACCACACACGACCCCTGCCCTACTCTCCGACGCGTTCCGACTCACACTCCCCTGCGCCGTCGCGCTCGCGGCGCTCGTCGCGCTCTCAGCCTGCGCCGACAGGAGCGCGCCGACCGGGCGCGCCGTCGAGACGAACGCGAACGCGCCCGCCTCAAACCCCTCTAACCCGCAGACGGCGCAGGCTAACTCGACGAACTCAAACGCCGCGGCTAACCCGTCGCCCTCGGCGGTGCCCGCGCCGCCGCAAGC
>JAIVGV010000169.1 GCA_020201365.1 Acidobacteriota bacterium | reverse complement strand
TTGTAGTGGTACTGCGTGAAGTAGCTGACGAGCGCGACGGCGATGAAGTTGAGCATGATCGTCGTGATGACCTCATGCGCGCCAAACCTAGCTTTCAAGTATCCGGGGATCGCGCCCCACGCCGCGCCCACAAGGATCGCCGTCAAGATGGTTAGCGGCAGAAGGATCGCGGCGGGCAGGTTCGCCCACTGATGCGACGGGACGCCTGACATCCCCGTCACTACGACGCCGCCGAGCTTGATGCCGACCCACGCGGTCGCGAACGCGGCGATGTAGAGCTGCCCCTCCGCGCCGATGTTGAGCAGCCCGCAGCGGAAGGCGACGGCGACGGCGAGCCCCGTGAAGATGAGCGGCGTCGCGTAGAAGAGCGTGTAGCCGATGCCGTCGGGCCACGAGAGCGCGCTGCCGATGAGCAGACGGTAAACCGTGATCGGGTTATCGCCGATGACGAGCACGACGATGCCGCCGATGACGAACGCCGCCAGCACGGCGACGAGCGGGAAGACGAGTTCGCGTAGATGCCTCATAAGAAAGTGGGAAGTGTGAACGATGAACGATGAAGTTAAGACGAAGTCAAAACACTCTCGCTTCATCTCGCTTTTACTTCACCGTTCATCCTTCCGACTTCATCTTTTGCCTTCCTCCCGTCATCAGCAGCCCGATCTCTTCGACGCCGGTCGTCGCCGGGTCAACCTCGCCAGCGATCTCGCCTTCGTGGATGATGAGCAGGCGGTCGGCGAGGGCGGTCACTTCTTCCAACTCGGCGGAGACGAGCAGCACGGCGCAGCCCGCGTCGCGCAAGGCGACGAGCTGGCGGTGGATGAACTCGATGGCGCCGATGTCCACGCCGCGCGTCGGCTGAGAGACGAGCAGGAGCTTGGGGTGAAGCTCGAACTCGCGACCGATCACGAGCTTCTGCTGGTTGCCGCCCGAAAGCGCGCGCGCCGGAAGCTCCGGGTTCGGCGGGCGCACGTCGAAATCTTTAATGAGCTTCACGGTGAGGTTGTGAATCGCCGACTCGTTCAGGAGCACCCCCGAAGCGGCGGGCTTGCGGTAGTGCGTGCCGAGGATCGCGTTCTCTTCCAAGTCGAAGTCGAGCAGTAAGCCCCGCCGGTGTCTGTCTTCGGGCACGTGCGCGATGCCGAGTTCGCGCCGCGCGCGCGCGGGCAGGCGCAGGATGTCGCGCCCGCGAAACCCGACCGCGCCGGAGAGCGCGTCGTGCGGCGTGAGCCCGGCGAGCGCCTCGATCAACTCGGTCTGCCCGTTCCCTTCGACGCCCGCGACGCCGACGATCTCGCCCGCGCGCACGTCGAACGAGACGGAACGGACGCGCGCCGAGCCGTCCGCAGCTTTGACGCCGAGATCGCGCACGCTCAGGACGACTTCGCCCGCGCGCGCCGGAGGCTTCTCGACTCTCAGCAGGACTTCGCGACCGACCATCAGCCGCGCGAGTTCCGCCGCGTCCGTCTCGGACGTTTTCAGCCGCCCGACGACGCGACCGTCGCGCATCACGGTCACCTCGTCCGAGATGGCGAGCACTTCCGAAAGTTTGTGCGTGATGATGACGACCGTCTTTCCCTGCTCGCGCATCCCGCGCAGGATGGCGAAGAACTCTTCGACCTCCTGCGGCGTCAAGACGGCGGTCGGCTCGTCGAGGATGAGGATGCGCGCCTCGCGGTAGAGCGCCTTCAACAACTCGACGCGCTGCTGTTGTCCGACCGACAGGTTGCCGACGATGGCGTTAGGATTAACGGAGAGTTTGAACTCGTCGGAGAGACGACGAATCTTCTCGGCGGCTTCGCGCATGTCGAGCGAGGCGGCGCTGCCGGGCTCCGCGCCGAGCACGATGTTTTCGGCGACGGTCATCGGCTCGACCAGCATGAAGTGCTGGTGCACCATGCCGATGCCGAGGGCGATTGCCGCGTGCGGCGAGTTGATCGCGCGCGGCTCGCCGTCCACGACGATCTCGCCGGAGTCGGCGGCGTAGAAGCCGTAGGCGATGCGCAGCGCGGTGGACTTGCCCGCGCCGTTCTCGCCGACGATGGCGTGGATCGTGCCCGGCGCGACCTTGATCGAGACGCGGTCGTTCGCCAGCACGTCGCCGAAGCGCTTGGTGATGTCGCGCAGTTCCAGCATCGGCTCGGCTATTCGGTCGCGGCTGCCGCGCCGACGAGCTTCGCGTCCATCGTGATCTTCGCGATCAGCACGCGCGAGACGGGGCAGCCGAGCTTGGCGTTCTCGGCGGCCTTATCGAAATCCTCCTGCGACGCGCCGGGCACGCGCGCCGTCACGTCGAGGTTCACTTCCGTGATGGTGAAGCCCGCGTCCGTCTTGTCGAGGGTGACGGTCGCGGTCGTCTCGATGCTCTCCGGCGTGAGGTTCATCTTGCCCAACTGGCCCGACAGCGCCATCGAGAAGCAGCCCGCGTGCGCCGCGGCGATCAGCTCTTCGGGGTTCGTGCCCGCGCCGTTCTCGAAGCGCGTCGAGTAAGAATACTGAGCCTGCGAGAGCACGCCGCTGTCGGTCGAGATCGTGCCGTTGCCGCCTTGCAGCGCGCCTTCCCAGCGCGCCGATGCTTTACGTTTCATCGTTTCGACTCCGAACCTTGGACTTGGAATTCACTGCGCCATCGCGTCGGTCACTTTGATCTGACCCGCGATGATCTTCTGCTTCGCCGCGTCCACCTGCTGTAAAACGTCCGGCGCGATGAGATCGCGGTTGTACTGATCGAGCGCGTAGGCGACGCCGTCCTTGTCGAGCCCGAAGACGTGCAGGCCGCCCTGGAAGCGGCGGTTCACCACGTCGTTGACGATCTCATAGACGGCGTTGTCAACGCGCTTGACCATCGAGGTCAGGACGTACCCCGGCTTGACCATGTTCTGATCCGAGTCCACGCCGATGACGAAGTGCGTCGCGCGCCCGTCCGCGCCCTTGCCCTCCTGCTCGACGGCGTCGAACGCGCCGAGTCCGGAGTTTCCGGCGGCGGTGAAGATCACGTCCGCGCCCTTGCCGATCTGCGCGAGCGCGAGTTCCTTGCCCTTGCCCGGATTGTTCCAAGCCGTGTCTGTCACGCCGACGTAGTTCTGTATGATCTGTATGTTCGGGTTGACGGAGCGCGCGCCCTCCTCGTAGCCCTTCTCGAAGCGGTGGATGAGCGGGATGTCCATGCCGCCGATGAAGCCGAGCGTGTTCGTCTTCGTCGTCTTCGCCGCGATCATGCCGACGAGGTACGAGCCCTCGTGCTCGCGGAAGACGAGCGACGCAACGTTGTCGGCGAACTGGTCGGGGATCGGCTTGCCGTTCTGGTCAGTCTTGTTGATCACGCCATCAATGATCGCGAAGTGGATGTTCGGATAATCCTTCGCCACCGACTCCATGATCGGAGCCTGCGCGAAGCCGACGCCGATCACGAGATCGTAGCCGCGCTCGGCAAACGCCCGCATCGCCGGCTCGATCGAAGTCGGGTTGCCCGGCTCCACGTCGCGCAGGACGATGCCGAGCGAGGGCTTGTCGCACGGCGTCCCGTCCAAATGTTTCCCCGTCGCGGCGCACGTCACGCCGACGAGCGCCGCGTTGTTGAACGAGCGGTCGTCCTTGCCGCCGATGTCATAGACGATGCCGACGCGAATCTTCGACGGGTCGCCGCCCTCGTCCCGCGGCATCGTGCACGCGGCTGGCGCGATGACCGCGACGGCGACCATCGCGACGGACAAGACTTTGCGCGCGAGTTTGCGATCAACTCTCATTCGTATCACCCGACGAGCCGGCGCGCGCGATCTTCACGCGACGCCCCGTCGCCCTATCCACGTCCGGCTGGCCGCCCCGTCATCAACTCTCATTCGGCGATCAGTTCCTTGATGAGCTTGAATGAATCAGCGGGTGGCGGCTCGTCGCCGA